>NZ_JBIVUV010000001.1:250108-274343 GCF_044768525.1 Streptomyces sp. NPDC091287 | reverse complement strand
GGGGTGGGGGGGGCGGGTTTGTGGGTGTGTTCTGGGGGTTTTTTTTCTCCCTGTTCTGTGTGGGGTTTGGGGGGGGGGGGGGGCCCCCGGGGGGGGGGGCCGGGGGGGGGGGCCCCCCCCCCGCGACTGCGAGTCATATGCGAAGCGTTGTCATCTCTTTCGTACCACCACGAAGTCGGCGAGCTCGGTGAGCTGTTTCCTCACCCGGTGGGGCATGTCCACGGCGTGCAGCGCCTCGATGGCGTTTCCGTGCTGACGACGAGCTTCCTGGGCGGTCCACTCGCGGCCGCCCGCCTCCTCGATGAGTGCCGCACGGGCGGCGAACTCCTCTTCGGAGAAGCTGGCGAAGTCGTTGCTCTTGGCGTCGGCGGCGAGCAGTTCGCCCAGCCGGTCGGAGGCCTCGCCGCCCGCGGCGAGCGCCGCGACGACGGGCAGGGACTTCTTGCGCTGGCGCAGGTCGCTCCAGGTCTGCTTGCCGGTGGCCTCCGGGTCGCCCCAGATGCCGAGGAGGTCGTCGACGGCCTGGAAGGCGAGGCCGAGGTGGTAGCCGTACGCCTCCAGGGTGTCGGCGGTGCGGTCGTCGGCGCCGCCGAGCACCGCGCCGATGGAGACGGCGCAGGCCAGCAGGGCGCCGGTCTTGTTGCCCTCCATCTCCAGGCACTCCTCGACGGTGACCCGCTCGCGGTGCTCGTAGGAGATGTCCTGGGCCTGCCCGTCGATGAGCTTGCGGGTGGCGGTGGTCAGCCGGCGGGCCGCGCGGCCCGCCTCGACGGTGCCGAGCTCCAGCAGCAGGTCGTAGGCGAGCGCGAAGAGCGCGTCGCCGACCAGGATCGCCTGGGCGGGGCCGTGGGCCTTCCAGACGGTGTCACGGTGGCGGCGCTGCTCGTCGCCGTCCATCAGGTCGTCGTGCAGCAGCGAGAAGTTGTGCACGAGTTCGACGGCCACCGCACCGGGGATGCCGGCCTCGGCGGGGGCGCCCGCCGCCTCGGCGGACAGCAGGGCGAGCGCGGGGCGGACGGCCTTGCCGCCGTCGCCGTCCGAGGGCTGCCCCTCCGCGTCGATCCAGCCGAAGTGGTAGGCGGCGACGGTGTCCATGGGCGGCGCGAGCCGGCCCACGGCAGCCCGCAGGACCGGCGCTGACAGGGCTCGTCCGCGCTCCAGAAGCGCGGTGACGTCCGCGGTGTCCGCCACGGTGTCGAAAGCCGGATTCGCCGGGGTCACAGACTCTCCTCTTGTTCCGGTGGTACTGCTCATGCCGCCTCCTGCAGCGGATGTCCTGGGGGGCGGCCGAGGTCGTGGAGCGCCGCGTCGGCGGCGTCGGCGCCGCTGCGCACGGCACCCTCCATCGTCGCGGGCCAGCCGGTGTCGGTCCAGGCCCCCGCCAGCTGAAGACCGGACAGCCGGGTGCGGGGCCCGGGGCGCAGCCGCCCGACGCCCGGGGCGGGCGCGAAGGTGGCGGTGCGCTCCCGGGTGACGAAGAAGTCGCGGATGCCCGCGCCGCGGGCGGCGGGGAGCAGCCGTTCCAGCTCGGGCAGGTAGCGGGAGCGCAGTTCGGCGACGGGCAGGTCGATCTCGTCCTGGGCGGCCGACTGCGAGACCGCCAGATACTGCCCGGGGCCCGTCAGACCCGAGGAGTGGGTGCGGTCGAAGACCCACTGGACCGGGGAGCCGATCGCGGCGAAGAACGGCCTGCGCAGCACCTTGCGGTCGTAGATCACGTGCACGTTCAGGATGGGCGCGTTATCGATGTCGAGCAGCAGGTCCGGTTCGTCCAGCGCGCCCGCGGGCAGCAGGTCGTGGGTCTCGGTCTGCGGCACGGCCAGTACGACGGTGTCGGCGGTGATCCGCTCCCCCGCCGTCTCGACGTTCCAGCGGCCGTCCTCGGTGCGGGTGAGGGAGCCGGCCTTGGCGCGCAGTTCGGTGCGGACGCCCGCGGTGTCCAGGGCCTTGCGGGCGAGGGTGTCGTGCAGCTCGCCGAGCGGCACGGTGGCCCAGCCGATGTCGGCGGCGCCGGGCTCGGAGAGCAGGCCGGTCTTGAAGACCTTCGCCGCGAGCGCCATGGAGGCGTTCGGGGCGGTGGCGTTCAGCGTGGCGACGCCGACGAGGTCCCAGAGGGCCTCGATCGTGCGCTCCGACTGGCCGTGCCGCCGCAGCCAGGTCGCGAAGTCGACGCGGTCGAGCTCGGGGTCGGCGGGGTCCAGGCGGCCGAGCGCCAGGGCGGCGCGGCCCACGCTCGCCTTCTCGGCGAGCGAGAGGTGGGGATAGGCGGCGAGTCCGCCGGCGAGGTGCAGCGGTACGGGCAGGCCGGTGCGCCGCAGCCGTCCCAGGCGCGGTCCGGCGGCCCGGCCGACGTCCAGCACGGGCACGTCGAGGCGGTCCTGGATCGGGGCCAGGTGCGCGGCGTCGATCCGGTCGAGGAACCAGCGGTAGCCGGTGCAGCAGCGCAGATAGACGTGCTGGCCGTTGTCGACGGTGAGGTCGCCGCGCTGGAAGGAGAAAGCGAGGCCGCCGAGGCGGGGCCGCCCTTCCAGGAGGGTCACGTCGAGTCCGGCGTCGGCGAGGCGGAGTGCCGCGGTGACGCCGGCGAGTCCGCCGCCGACGACGACGGCGACGGGGCGTGGGCTCTCGTCGTTCATGCGTGCCCCTCTCGCCGGGTCGGTGCGCATCGCCGGGTCCTCACCCTGGAGATCGTCGCAGTCAGTGACGCGTCGGGCCACTGGAGGGTTGCCCCGGGGCCGGAGCCGCGAAGACGCATCAGGCTCGCCCCCTGGCGGTGAGCTTCGAGATGTGGCGGGCGTCCAGTCCGGACAGCCCGCGCACCGCGACGTAGGCCTTCTCGTGGCCGGGCAGCGAGACCCGTCCGCGCAGTACGGCCTCGGGGTCGCGCTCGATCCGGTCGAGGAGGCGGCGGTAGATCCCGGCCATCGCCGCGACGCAGGCGCCGCTGCGGCGGTCGAGCATCGGCAGCAGCCGGTAGCCCTCGGCGAACAGGGCGCGGGCGCGGCGGACCTCGAAGTGGATGAGGCCCGCGAAGTCGGAGCCGGGGGGCGGGGTGGTCCGGTGGAACCCCGCCGAGCAGCCGAATTTGGCCAGGTCGTCGGCGGGCAGGTAGGTGCGCCCGTTGGCGGCGTCCTCGCGGACGTCGCGCAGGATGTTGGTGAGCTGGAGGGCGAGGCCGAGGGTGTCGGCGTACTCCGCGGCGCGCTCGGCCCCGCGGGCGCCCGGCGCGGTGCCGAAGACGCCGAGGCTGAGGCGTCCGATGGCTCCGGCGACGCACCGGCAGTAGGCCTTCAGGTCGTCCCAGGTCTCGTAGGTCGCGCCCCGGACGTCCATCAGGACGCCGTCGATCAGCTCGTCGAGCCCGCCGAGCGGCAGCGGGAACCGCTGGGCGGCGTCGGCGAGCGCGACGGCCACCGGGTCGGTGTCGTCCTCGTCGACCGCGTCCTTGCGGATCCGCTCCAGCAGTTCGCGGGTGCTCTCCAGCCGGGTCCGCTTGATCTCCGGGTCCAGCTCCCCGTCGCCGATGTCGTCGACACGACGGGAGAACGCGTACAGCGCCGACATGGCCTGCCGCTTCTCGTACGGCAGCAGCCTGATGCCGTAGGCGAAGTTACGGGCCTGCTGTCCGGTGACGGCCTCGCAGTAACTGTATGCGGCCTGCACCGGCGGCGACATGGACGTCGTCTGTCCCTCCACGGTCCGGCTCACCTCTCTCCACGCGCTCTTCGCAAGACGATTCCCACTTCGCGCAGCAGGCTGGGCTTGGTGGGCTTGGGCGGGCCGGGCAGTACGTCGAACCCGGCGGCCGAGATCGCCGTGAGCGCGCTGCGCCCGCCCCCGACGAATCCGGCGAGGAGCAGCTTGAGCCTGCCGTTGACGCTGCCCACCAACGGGGGGCCTTCGTCCAGCAGCTCGCTCGCGCGCTGGGCCTCGTACGCGATCAGGGCACGCACCGAGGCTCCGGCGGAGGGTGCGGCCAGGTCGGATTCGGTGACCCGGAAGCGTTCCATGTCCTCGGCCGGCAGATAGATCCGGTCACGTTCCAGGTCCTCGGCCACGTCCTGCAGGTGTTCGACGATCTGGAGCGCGGTGCAGACCGCGTCGGAGCGGCGGACGCGTTCCGGGCTCGCGGTGCCGGTGAGGGCGAGGACCAGGCGGCCGACCGGGTTGGCCGAGAGCTCGCAGTAGGCGGCGAGATCGGCGTAGGTGCCGTAGCGGCGGATCTTCTGGTCCTGGCGGTTGGCCTCGATCAGGCCGAGGAAGGGCTCGGGGGTGAGCGCCCGGCGCCGCACGGTGGGGCGCAGGTTGCGCAGCAGCGGGTGGTGCGGTTCCTCACCGGTGGTGGCGAAGACCCGGTGGAGGTCGGTCTCGAAGGCGTCGAGCATGGCGAGGCGGTCGTCGCTCTGCTCCGGCTCCAGGCCGAGCCGGCGGGCGTCGACGCCGCCGGGGGCGAGGTCGCCGTCGCCGATGTCGTCGACGAGCCGGGCGAAGCCGTAGACCGCCATCAGGTCGTCGCGCCAGGCGCGGGGCAGGAAGAAGGGCGCCACGGGGAAGTTCTCGTCCGCGGCCTTGCCGAGGGTGGCGTCACCGATGCGCGTCTCGGGGGTCGAGGTCACTGCGGACCGCCCGGCGCGGGGACGGCGAGACCACGCCGGAGCTGGAGATCTTCCGTCATTGCCGTCACATCTCCCGTTCTACACTGCTGACCCAAAACAACCCTTTTCGGACACGCCGCTCAGCCTTCCGAGTGCACTGCGGCAGAGCGGCCGGTGCCGGGGCGTATCGCCCTACTTGCCATGAATCAGCACCTCTACAGCTTACGTTGTACAGCTCACAGGGGGTCGGCGGGGTGGAGGGCCCACCGCCGCTTCCCGGCCGTTCCCGTCAACCTTCCCCGCGCGTGGCGGAATTGACGTCATCCGCCGGGAGGAGATCGCCCCTGGGGCCTCTGCGGACGGTCCGCACGGCGCGCCGAACACCGCACGGCCCCCGCCGGACCGGTCCGGCGGGGGCCACGGAGAACCTTCGGGCTACTTGCCCGTTTCGCGCTCGTACGCCTTGAGGACTTCCTCGGTGGGGCCGTCCATCAGGAGTTCGCCCTTCTCCAGCCACAGCGCGCGGTCGCAGGTGTCCCTGATCGACTTGTTGTTGTGGCTGACCAGGAAGACGGTGCCCGCTTCCTTGCGCAACTCGCGGATCCGCTCCTCGGAGCGGACCCGGAACTTGCGGTCCCCGGTGGCCAGCGCCTCGTCGATCATGAGGACGTCGTGGTTCTTGGCCGCGGCGATCGAGAAGCGCAGCCGCGCCGCCATGCCGGAGGAGTACGTCCGCATCGGCAGAGTGATGAAGTCACCCTTCTCGTTGATGCCGGAGAACTCCACGATGTCCTGGTAGCGCTGACGGATCTCGTCCTGGCTCATGCCCATCGCCAGACCGCCGAGCACGACGTTGCGCTCACCGGTCAGATCGCTCATCAGCGCGGCGTTCACCCCGAGCAGCGAGGGCTGACCGTCCGTGTACACCTGGCCGGATTCGGTCGGCAGCAGGCCGGCGATGGCGCGCAGCAGTGTCGACTTGCCGGAGCCGTTGGTGCCGATGAGACCGATGGCCTCGCCGCGGTAGGCGGTGAAGGAGACACCGCGCACGGCGTGCACCTTCCGGACGCCGCGCGGCTCGCCCTTGCCCCGCCGCATCATGCGGCTCAGCGCGGCGGTGGCGCTGCCCCGGCCGCCGCCCGTGCCGTTGACCCGGTACACGATGTGCACGTCGTCGGCGATCACCGTGGGGATGCGCCCCTGTGCGTTGTCCTCAGCCACGGCCGTACCGTTCCTCTGCCTTCCAGAAGTACACGAATCCCACGACGCCCAGCAGCACGGCCCAGCCGACGCCGACGGCCCAGACGTGGTCCGGCAGGTTCTCGGAGCCGTATCCGTCGATCAGGGCGAAGCGGACCAGGTCCATGTAGATCGCCGCCGGGTTGTACTGCAGCACGTCCGCGATCCAGGCCGGCTTGTCCTTGAGCATCACCGGGATGGAGAACATGACGCCCGAGGCGTACATCCAGGTCCGCATGACGAACGGCATCAACTGCGCGAGGTCGGGGGTCTTGGAGCCGAGCCGCGCCATGACGAGGGCCAGGCCCGTATTGAAGAAGAACTGGAGAATCAGGGCGGGGATCACCAGCAGCCACGACAGCGAGGGGTAGCTGCCGAAGATGACGGCGACCGCGACCAGCACGATCATCGAGAACAGCAGCTGCTGGAGCTGCTGGAGCGAGAAGGAGATGGGCAGCGAGGCCCGGGGGAAGTGGAGGGCCCGGACCAGTCCGAGGTTGCCGGAGATCGCACGGACGCCCGCCATCACCGAGCTCTGGGTGAAGGTGAAGACGAAGACGCCGGTGACCAGGAACGGCACGAAGACGTCGTGGGAGATCCCCTCCCTGGTCCCCAGGATCAGCCCGAAGATCAGGTAATAGACCGCGGCGTTCAGCAGGGGCGTGACCACTTGCCACAGCTGGCCCAGTTTGGCCTGGCTGTACTGCGCGGTCAGCTTCGCCCGGGAGAAGGCCAGGATGAAGTGGCGTCGTCCCCAGAGCTGTCGCATGTACGCGAACAGCCCCGGCCTGGCGCCGCTCACGGTCAGGCCGTACTTGGCGGCCAGCTGGGCCGCGTCGAGGCCCTCGTCGGCGGACGGCGGGGTCCCGAGGGCTACCCCACCGTCGTGGGTCGTGTCACTCACAAGTTGAAACTCTCGTCTTCACGCGCAGCCAGTCGCGGGCGCGGCTCAGGCGGACAGGTTCCGGAAAGAAAATACGCCTCATGCTCTCAGAGGAAAGCCTCTCAGATGACCGGAGGTCGGCCCAGCCTCGTCAGCCGCCACACCGTACGCCACTTCATCGGGCGCCGGGGCCCGCAGGGGGTCGTCCAGCCTTCCCCGAATCCGCCGAACCATGCCTTCAGCGCGGGCGCCGAAGGACGTCTGACCAGGGTCAGCAGCAGCCAGACGCCCAGGTAGAGGGGGACCAGTGGGGCGGGCAGGTTACGGCGGGCGAGCCAGACCCGGTTGCGGGCGACCATGCGGTGGTAGACCGCGTGCCGGGACGGGGCGGTGGTGGGGTGGTTCAGCACCATGTCCGCGCGGTAGTCGATCATCCACCCCGCGTCCAGCGCCCGCCAGGCCAGGTCCGTCTCCTCGTGGGCGTAGAAGAAGTCCTCCGGCAGTGGACCGACCTCGGCGATGACCCGGGTGCGTACGGCGTTGGCGCCGCCCAGGAACGTGGTCACGCGCGAGGAGCGCATCGGGTCGGCGGCCCGCAGCCGGGGCACGTGCCGCCGCTGGGTGGCGCCCGTGTCCGGGTCGGCGATCCGGAAGGTGATGATCCCGAGCTTCGGGTCCGCCGCGAACGCCTGCCGGCACAGCTCGGCGGTGTCCCGATGGGGGAGCAGCCCGTCGTCGTCCAGGAAGAGCAGCGCGTCCACGTCCGCCCCGCAGGGGCCGAACGCCTCGATGCCGACATTGCGGCCACCGGGGATGCCCAGGTTCTCGGGCAGTTCCACCGTGCGCACCCCGGCGGGCACGTCGGGGACCGGGGCTCCGTTGCCGACCACCACGACCTCGATCCGGTCACCGTGCTGGGCGGTGACCGAATCGAGGAGGGCGCGGAGCTCGTCCGGGCGGTTGCCCATGGTGATGATCACCGCGCCCAGTTTCATGGGAAAGGTCACTTCAGCCTGCTGGACGCCAGGACGGACACCAGGTGCAGCAGGGTCTGCAGCAGCGCGATGCCGGCCATCACCGCGACGGTGAGGCGGGTGTAGAAGAGGTCGCCCCCGACCGCGTCGATCACGGCCACCACGAGGATCACCAGCGAGGCCTCGATCCCGAGGATCAGCCGGTGGAACTTGAGCGCCCCGGCCGCCCGGCGGGCCAGTGCCATCCCGGAGGAGCGCGGCTCGGACGCCGCCTCCTTGACCGGGGGCAGCCCGCCCTGGTGGCGGGCCACGCCGACCAGGTCCGTCTCGGCCTTGATGAGGATCGCGCCCAGTGCGGCGAGCGTCCCGAGGAAGGCCCAGAGCCAGTCGATCCGGCCCTCGCCCCAGATGTCGGCGGCGCGCAGGCCGAGGCCGACGAGTACCGCCGCGTCGCACAGATAGGCGGCGACCCGGTCCAGGTAGACCCCGCTGAGCGAGTACTGCTTCTTCCAGCGGGCCAGCTCGCCGTCCACGCAGTCGAACAGCAGGTAGAGCTGGACCATCACCACGCCGAGCACGGCGCCCCAGATGCCCGGCACCAGCAGCGCCGGGGCGGCCAGGGCCCCGGCCAGCGTCATCACGTACGTGACCTGGTTCGGCGAGACGCGGGTGTTGACCAGGTAGCGGTCCACGCGCAGCGAGACCTCGCGCATGTACATGCGGCCGGCCCAGTGCTCGCCGCTGCGCCGGTCCTTCACCCCGGGGGGGTGCACGACCGGACGGAGTTCAGCTACTGATGGTCGTCGCATAGTCGGCGTACGCGTCCCTGATCTGGTCGGTGGACAGGTTGAGGTGCTCCAGGATGGTGAAGCGTCCCGGACGCGTCTGCGGCGCGTAGTCGACGGCCTCGACGAACTCGTCGACGCTGAACCCGATCTCCTCCGGCAGGACCGGCAGACCGTGGCGGCGCAGTATCGATGCCATCAGGAGCGACTCCTGGCGGGCACCGCGCAGATGCATGGCGAAGCAGGCGCCGAGGCCGACCTGCTCGCCGTGGCTGGCCGCGCGCTGGGGGTGGAGCAGGTCGAAGGCGTGGTTGATCTCGTGGCAGGCGCCGGACGCCGGACGCGAGTCGCCCGCGACCGACATCGAGATGCCGGTGAGCACGAGCCCCTCGGCCAGCACCTTGAGGAAGGCGTCGTCGCCGACCCCGCCGGGGTGGCGCAGCACGGCCTCGCCCGCCTGGCGGGCCATCGCGGCCGCCAGGCCGTCGATCTCCTCGCCGTTGACCTCGTGGGCCAGCTCCCAGTCGGCGACGCAGGAGATGTTCGAGATCGCGTCGCCGATGCCGGAACGGACGTAGCGGGCGGGCGCCTCACGGATCACGTCGAGGTCGATGACCACGGCGATCGGGGTGGGGACCCCGTAGGAGCCGCGCCCGTTGTCGTTGTCGAGCGTCGCGACCGGCGAGCACAGGCCGTCGTGCGAGAGGTTCGTCGCGACGGCGACCATGGGCAGACCGACCCGCGCCGCGGCGTACTTCGCCACGTCGATGATCTTGCCGCCGCCGAGGCCGACGACGGCGTCGTACCGGTTGCCCTTGATGCCGTCGGCGAGCTTCACCGCCGAGTCGATCGTTCCGTCGGACACCGGATACCAGTCGGCTCCCGGCAGGACCGGGGCGAGCCTCTCCCGCAGGGCGCGCCCGGAGCCGTCACTGATCGCGATGGCGAGCTTGCCCGAGGAGGAGATGCGCTGATCGGCCAGGAGACCCGCCAGATCGTCCATGGCGCCGCGCCGGATGTCGACGACGACCGGGGACGGAATGAGCCGGGTCAGTACTGGCACGCGATCTCACGGCCCTTCTCGAGGTCGTCGTGGTTGTCGATCTCGACCCAGGTCACGGTGCCGATGGGGGCCACGTCGACGGTGAAGCCGCGGTTGACGAGCTCCTGGTAGCCGTCCTCGTAGTAGAGGTCGGGGTCGCGCTCGAAGGTGGTCTTCAACGCGTCCGCCAGCTCCTCGGCGGCCTCGGCCTCGATGAGGGTGACGCCGATGTACTCGCCGGTCGCGGTGGCCGGGTCCATCAGCTTCGTGATGCGCTGGACGCCCTTGCCCTCCTCCGTGATGACCTTCATCTCCTCGTCGGCGAGGACCTTCTCGGTGTCCAGGGCGAGGATGATCTTCTGGCCCTTGCCGCGGGCGTCCAGCAGGGTCTTCTCGACGGAGACCGGGTGCACGGTGTCGCCGTTGGCGAGGATCACGCCGCGCTTGATGACGTCACGGGCGCACCACAGGGAGTAGGCGTTGTTCCACTCCTCGGCCTTGTCGTTGTCGATGAGCGTGAGGGTGACGCCGTAGGTCGCTTCCAGCTCGGCCTTGCGGGCGTAGACGGCCTCCTTGCGGTAGCCGACGACGATCGCGACCTCGGTGAGTCCGACCTCGGCGAAGTTGGCGAGCGTGAGGTCGAGGACCGTCTTGTCGCCGTCGACAGGGACGAGCGCCTTGGGAAGCGTGTCCGTGTAGGGGCGCAGACGTCGTCCTGCACCGGCTGCCAGTACGAGGCCGATCATGCGAGTTCTCCTTCGTCGTGTACGGCGGGGGCCGAGGAGGACACCCAGAAGCGGATGGACTCCACGAGCACCACCAGAGCCACGGCGACCGCGAGCGCGGTCAGGGCCGTGGTGAAACCTGAGGTGTGGGTGAGTACGGCGGCGAGGACGGCCACCAGCGCGGTACGGCCCTCGTGTCCACCGATCGTCCGCACCAGCCACTGGGGCGGCGCGCCGGTGCCTCCGCGAATGCGGTACACCGTGTCGTAGTGATGGTAAGCGACGGCCGAGACGAGCCCGAAGGCCGCCGGAACGGCGTGGGATACGTCGCTTCGGGCCGCCAGCACCAGGATCGTCACGTACTCCGCGGCCCGGAAGAACGGCGGCACCAGCCAGTCGAGCGCGCCCTTGAGCGGGCGGGCGACGGCGAGGCCGGAGAGGACCACGTACACCGCCGCCGCGGCGACGGTGAGCCAACTGCCGTACGGGAGGAGGAGGGCGCCGCCGATCATGACCACCGTGCCGAGCAGGGCGACGGCCGGGGCCGTGAACGCGCCCCGGAGGCCCGGCGCGACCGTCGCGACGCCCTGGGCGAGTGGCCCCGAGTCGGCGAGGTCCGCGAGTGCCCGCGCGGCGCGGTCGGTGCGGCTGGCCCTGCGGGTCAGCGAGCGCAGCAGGCGGCCGGCCGTCGTGTAGCAGGCGGCCAGGGAGCAGCCGACGAGCAGGGCGTAGAAGACGATGCGCGGGGTGGTGAGCGCGGTGAGCACGGCGATCATGGCCCAGCGCTCGCCGATCGGCAGCACGATCATCCGCCGCACCCAGACCGTCCAGCCGACGTTGTCGAGCTTGTCGGAGAGGGCCGCGGTGGGGCTGGTGTTGGCGACCGCGTCGTGGTTGGCCTCGTTGAACGAGAAGTCCACGACATGGCGACAGGCCTGGAGGACCATCGCGCCGAGCGCGAGGGCCCATACATCGTCACTTCCGCCGCCGCGTACGGCGCCGATGGCGAGCCCGGCGTAGTACGCGTACTCCTTGGCCCGGTCGAAGGTGGCGTCCAGCCAGGCGCCCATCGTGGAGTACCGCAGCGAGTAGCGGGCGAGCTGCCCGTCGGTGCAGTCCAGCACGAAGGAGACCAGGAGCAGGATGCCGGCGGCGACATAGCCGCCCCGGGTGCCGGTGGCCGCCGCGCCCGCCGCGATGAGCGCGGTGATCAGGGAGGCGGTGGTGACCTGGTTCGGGGTGAGGTCGCGGCGGGCGCACCAGCGGGCGATGTAGCGGGAGTAGGGGCTGATGCAGTACGTGGTGAAGAACCCGTCGTGGGCCTTCACCGCGTTGCGCAGCCGTACCGCATCGTCGTCGACCGAGGCTAGGCCCGCCTCGGCGGCGGCCTGCTGCTCCGGGTCCGTGGGGACGGCCGCGACGAGCGAGCCGAGGGCGGGGCGCTGTACGGCGGTGCCCTCGGCCTCCAGCGCGACGGCGATCCGGCCGGGGACGGTGCGGTCCTCGGGCGCGGGGTCGGCATCCGGCTCGACGACCGGGGCGCCCGCGCCGACGGCGGCGGCGGTGCGGTCCAGGGCGCGCAGCAGGGCTCCGCGCGCCTCCGGCTGGGCGGTGAGCGCGCCGGGGACGGTGGCGGCGGGGAAGCGCGGGTCGGTCAGCCCGAGCCGCAGCGCGTGGACGTGGCCCACGAAACGCGGGTCGACGAGGGCGACCCGGCGGCCTGCCGGGACGGCGGCGAGAAGGGCCGCGGCGTCAGCGGCGTCGGCGGCGGTCTGCACGTCGAAGCCCAGGGACCGCAGATCGTCCGCGAGCGACGACCCGGGTACCGGCGTACCGGTGAGAATGGCGGTCGACAGACGAACTCACTCCTTGGCACTGACGTGGACGACACACGGCGGCACGGCCACGAGGCGGGCCGGCGGCGTGTCGGCTGAGGCTATCGGATGAACGGAAGACCGAGTTCACCGCCCGTTTGCGCGCTGTACGGGTGGACCTGCGGGCCCGGGCGGCGTTGGCGATCATCATCATCGATCAGGGGCCCGGCCCACAAACCGCCGGTCGGCGCCGGTGGGCGGGCGGCTTAGGCTGACGGGCATGACATGGCTGATCACAGGCGGGGCGGGATACATCGGGGCACACGTGGCGCGGGCCATGGTGGCGGCGGGAGAGCGGGTCGTCGTGCTCGACGACCGCTCCAGCGGCATCGTGGACCGGCTGTCGGACGCCGTCACGCTGGTGGAGGGCTCGGCCTCCGACCGGGCCCTGCTGGACCGGGTGCTGGCCGACCACGCGGTGAGCGGTGTGGTGCATCTCGCGGCGAAGAAGCAGGTCGGCGAGTCCGTGGAGAAGCCGCTGCTGTACTACCGGGAGAACGTGGCCGGACTGGCGGTGCTGCTGGAGGCCGTGGTCGCGGCGGGGGTGCCGCGCTTCCTCTTCTCGTCCTCGGCGGCCGTCTACGGCGTACCGGACGTGGACCTCATCACGGAGGAGACCCCCTGTCTCCCGATCAACCCGTACGGCGAGACCAAGCTCACCGGTGAGTGGCTGGTGCGGGCCACCGGGAAGGCCCACGGGCTCTCGACCGCCTGTCTGCGGTACTTCAACGTGGCGGGCGCCGCCGCACCGGAACTCGCGGACACCGGGGTCTACAACATCGTGCCGATGATGTTCGAGCGGCTGACGCGCGGCGAGGCCCCGCGGATCTTCGGTGACGACTACCCGACGCCGGACGGCACCTGTGTCCGTGACTACATCCATGTCGCCGATCTGGCGGAGGCGCATCTCGCCGTCGCCCGGCGGCTGGACGGAGCGGGCGCCGGTGAGCTGACGCTCAACGTCGGCCGGGGCGAGGGCGTCTCGGTCCGGGAGCTGGCCGAGGTGATCGGCGAGGTGACGGGCCACACCCTGGCGCCGGTGGTCGAGCCGCGCCGGCCCGGTGACGCGCCGACGGCGGTGGCGTCGTCCGCGCGGATCGCCGAGGAGCTGGGCTGGGCGGCGCGGCGGAGCGTCCGCGAGATGGTGGAGTCGGCCTGGGAGGGCTGGTGCCTGCGCCATCCCGAGGCTCGTTCGTGATCGGTCACGGGTGGCGTCGGTCATCGTGTCAGCGTCCTGACCTGCGCAACGTTTCCGCAGGTCAGGGCCAATGACAACGGTGTTCAGTGCCGTGTTGCCCGATACCCCCCACCCGTAGTTCACTGGCCACGTCGGGGCGGTTTCGCCCCGGCGCGTCGCACGGACCTGGAGGCGTTTCGCATGGGGGCTGGCCACGATCACGGGCATACACACGGCGGACCGCCTCCGACGGGCACGGCGGCCGCCGCGTACCGGGGCAGGCTCCGGGTGGCCCTGGGGATCACGCTCAGCGTGATGGTCATGGAGATCGTCGGCGGGGTGCTCTCCGACTCGCTGGCCCTGATCGCGGACGCCGCCCACATGGCCACCGACGCCCTGGGGCTCGGGATGGCGCTGCTCGCCATCCACTTCGCCAACCGTCCGGCCGGGCCGAACCGCACCTTCGGCTTCGCCCGCGCGGAGATCCTGGCGGCGCTCGCGAACTGTCTGCTGCTGCTGGGGGTCGGCGGCTATCTGGTCTTCGAGGCGGTCGAGCGGTTCATCACCCCGGCCGAGACGAAGGGCGGCCTGGCCATCGCGTTCGCCGCCGTCGGCCTGGTGGCCAACATCGTCTCCCTCTCCCTGCTGACGCGTGGGCAGCAGGAGAGCCTGAATGTTCGGGGCGCCTATCTGGAGGTGCTGGCCGACACCCTGGGCTCGCTCGCCGTGATCATCTCGGCGGGCGTCATCATGGCGACCGGCTGGCAGCCCGCCGACCCGATCGCCTCCCTGGTGATCGGCCTGATGATCGTCCCCCGGACCGTGAAGCTGCTGCGGGAGACCCTGAACGTGCTTCTGGAGGCGGCGCCCAAGGGTGTGGACATGGCGGAGGTACGGGCCCACATCACGGAGCTGCCCGGGGTCCTGGACGTGCACGACCTGCACGCCTGGACGATCACCTCGGGGATGCCGGTGCTCTCCGCCCATGTGGTGGTGCGCCAGGAGATGCTCGACTCGATAGGGCACGAGAAGGTGCTGCACGAGCTGCAGGGCTGCCTCGGGGACCACTTCGACGTGGAGCACTGCACCTTCCAGCTGGAGCCGAGCGGTCACGCGGAGCACGAGGCGCGGCTCTGCCACTGAGGCGCCCCCGAGTGCGGGCCGAGCTGCTGCTAGGGTGTTTTCGCTGAGACGTTCGAGTCTCGCGGTGGAGCGGAATCCGGTGAAACCGGGACCCTTTCGAGAGGAGCTGAGGTTGATGACGGTCGCGACGACGCCTTCCCGGCGCGGCAATCGGTCCTTCCTCATCTCCCGGGTTTCCGGCTAGGTCCACTTTCTTCCCGGATCGGGTCGGAGCCCTCACACTCAAGGGTTCCCACGTTGACCGACCACACTGACGACGCCTCGCGCACCGAGGCGTTCTTCACCCTGCACCACCGTCTTCCCCGGCAGAGCCCCGGCTCCGACGCGACCACGCGTCGGCTGCTCGCTCTCGCCGGCCCGCTGCCCGACCGCCCGCGCGTCCTCGATCTGGGCTGCGGTCCCGGCCGGGCCGCCCTGCTGCTCGCCGCCGAGGCGGGCGCCGAGGTGACCGCGGTCGACCTGCACCAGCCGTTCCTGGACGAGCTGCGCGAGGCGGCCGGGGCCCGTGGCCTCGACGATCGCGTCCGTACCGTCAGGGCGGACATGGGCGACCTCACCGGGCCCGGGTTCCCCGCGGGGTCCTTCGACCTGATCTGGGCCGAGGGCTCCGCGTACTGCATCGGGTTCGACACCGCCGTCCGCGACTGGCAGCGCCTGCTGGCCCCGGGCGGCGCGATGATGATCTCCGAGTGCGTCTGGACCACGGACGCGCCGTCCGCCGGGGCGCGCGACTTCTGGGACCGCAACGGCTCCCTGCGCACCCTGCCGGAGACCACCGCGGCGGCCGGCGCCGCCGGCTGCACGGTCGACGCCGTGCTGGTCCAGCCCGAGAGCGACTGGGACGAGTACTACGTACCGCTCGCCGAACGGGTCGGGAGCACCGACCCCGGCGCTCCCGGTATGGCGTGGGCACTCGCGGCCACCCGTGAGGAGCTGGCGGTGCGGCGGGAGCACGGCACGGAGTACGGCTATGCCGCGTATGTGCTGCGCCCCGCCGATCCCCGGTGGAAGACCCGTCCGGAGACGCCGGAGGACCGTGCGGCCGTGCACGCGGTCAACACGGCCGCGTTCCCCACCCGGGACGAGGCGGACCTCGTGGACGCCCTGCGGGCCGACTCCGAGGCCTGGCTGCCGGAGCTCGCCCGTATCGCCGAGGCCCCGGACGGTGCACCGGCGGCGTACGCGCTGCTCACCCGCTGCCGGGTCGGCGACGCCCCGGCGCTCGCCCTGGCCCCGGTGGCCACCTCTCCCGCGTACCAGCGGCAGGGTGCGGGGCAGGCCGTGGTGCGGGCGGTGCTGGATGCCGCCCGGGTGCGCGGTGAGGCGCTGGTGCTGGTGCTCGGTCATCCCGAGTACTACCCGCGCTTCGGTTTCGTGCCGGCCTCGCGCTACGGGATCCGGCCGAATTTCGAGGTGCCTGACGAGGCGATGATGGCCCTGGTGCTGGACGATTCCGTCCCTGTTCCGGCGGGCGTGATCCGTTATCCGGCGGCCTTCGGGGTCTGACGCTCCGTCCGCCCCGCCGCGCTCCCGGGGCGCGGCGGGGCGGACATGCCCGGACCCGCAGTGCGGACAAGCGGCTTTTGTACGGCAGACTTGACCGGACTCCAGGGGCCCGGCGCACCAGGCCGGGGACCAAAGCGAAGGATGGGTATGCCGACCACACCAGCCACCGCGACGCACAGCTCGTCGAACGGCACCGCAGAAGCGATCATGCTCGAACTGGTCGACGAGAACGGCACCACGATCGGCACCGCGGAGAAGCTGGCGGCCCACCAGGCCCCCGGGCAGCTGCACCGCGCGTTCTCCGTGTTCCTCTTCGACGAGCAGGGGCGGCTCCTGCTCCAGCGCCGGGCACTCGGCAAGTACCACTCCCCCGGTGTCTGGTCGAACACCTGCTGCGGGCACCCCTATCCCGGCGAGGCCCCGTTCGCGGCCGCCGCCCGGCGTACGCACGAGGAGCTGGGGCTCTCCCCCTCGCTGCTGGCCGAGGCCGGAACGGTCCGCTACAACCACCCGGACCCCGTGTCGGGGCTGGTGGAGCAGGAGTTCAACCACCTGTTCGTGGGGATGGCGCAGACGGCGCCGAATCCGGAGCCCGAGGAGGTCGGGGAGACGGCCTTCGTGACGGCGGCGGAACTGGCGGAGCGCCACGCGCGGGCGCCGTTCTCGGCGTGGTTCATGACGGTGCTGGACGCGGCACGGCCGGCGATCCGTGAGCTGACGGGCCCCTCCGCGGGCTGGTGAACCCCGCTCATCTCCGTACGGGGCGGTCAGAGCTGCGTCTTCAACGGCAGCGCCGCCCAGATGATCTTTCCGCCGCTCGCGGTGTGCTCGACGTCGCAGGTGCCGCCCGCCTCCGCGGTGATCACCTTGACCAGCAGCAGGCCCCGTCCGCCGGTCTGCGCGTAGTCCGTCTCCAGCGCGGTGGGACGGTAGGGGTGGTTGTCCTCGACCGAGACTCTGACCCAGTCGGCGGCGATGGCCACCTCGACGGCCAGTTCGGGCGAGAGGAGCGCCGCGTGCTTGACGGCGTTGGTGACCAGCTCCGAGACGATCAGCAGGAGCCCCTGGAGGATGTCGTCCTCGATCGGCACGCCCTGCCGGTCGAGGAGGTCACGTACGGCGTGCCGGGCGCTCGGCACGGACGCGTCCACGGCGGAGGCGGTGAAGCGCCACACCCCCTCGTACGACACGGGGTCGGCAGGGGCACTCCCGAGGCTCTCCATCGTCCGGCACCAGCTCTCACTCGCACTGCACTGACCGTCGAGTAAAGAGTGTTGGGAATGGCCTGGTCCGGACCGTGCCACTGATCGGAAGTAGCCAGGTATCGGCGCTATTTGACCAAACATGCGTGACCCTGGTGGCCCAGGGACTACTTCCGCTCGTCTTCTGGTGACTTGATCGGCCCGTCCGGGGTCGGGGCAGTTTCATCGAGCCGCTCCGAGACCATGCTCACGATGCGCCGGCCGCCCACGCCGATGGCGATCAGGCCGAGCCCGTCGAACAGCAGGGCCAACGAGAAGAAACAGCCGAGAACGTAGAGGCTGCTGTGCGGCCAGTCGAACAGCACCAGCAGGCCCAGCAGCAGGCCGAAGGCGCCCTGCAGCAGCGTCCAGCCCATCTGCGGACCGCGCACGACGACGCTGCCGACCAGCCGGAAGACCCCGCCGGTCAGGAAGAGCAGGGCGGCGAACATGGTCAGCGCCTCGGCCGTGCCCTCGGGGTGCTTGATGACGACGACGCCCGCGGCGATGTTGAGGGCCGCGACCACCACGCCCAGCCAGAAGTAGTTCGTACCGCGTGACTCGATCGCGTGCAGCAGCCCGACCAGACCGCCGACGAGCAGCAGCCAGCCGAAGAGCAGCATCGAGGTGAGCGTGGCGACTCCGGTGTAGACGAGACCGATGACGCCCGCGATCACCAGCAGCGTGCCGAGCAGCGCGAGCCGGCCGAAACTGCGGCTGAGCTTCCGGCCCTCGGTGGTGGATTCGTTCATCGACGACTCCTTACGGTGCGTGCCCGCCCCGCGACCCCTTCTTGATCATAGGTTCGAACCCTCCGGATAGCATCCGGCGCATGGACCCCACGGAACCCCGCCTGATCACGTCCGTCGAGCGTGGCGTCGCCACGGTCGTGATCGCGAACCCCGCCAAGCGCAACGCGATGACCACCGCGATGTGGCGTGGTCTGCCGGAGCTGCTGGAGCGGCTCGCGGCCGATCCGGCGGTCCGGGCGCTGGTGCTGACCGGAGCCGGGGACACCTTCTGCGCCGGCGCCGACATCTCCACGCTGCGGGAGGGCGCGGACACCGCCCAGGGCCTGGCGGTGGCGGCCGAGGACGCGCTCGCCGCGTTCCCCCTGCCGACACTGGCCGCGGTGCGTGGCTACTGCGTGGGCGGCGGCGGCCAGCTCGCCGCCGCCTGCGATCTGCGGTTCGCGGAGGAGGGGGCCTCCTTCGGGGTCACCCCGGCCAAGCTCGGCATCGTCTACCCCGGCTCCTCGACCCGGCGGCTGGTCGCCCTCGTCGGCCCGGCCACGGCCAAGCACCTGCTGTTCTCCGGCGAGCTGATCGGCACGGAACGGGCGCTGCGCACCGGCCTGGTCGACGAGGTGCTGGCCGCGGGCGGCCTGGACGAGCGGGTCGAGGAGTACGTACGGGTCCTGGCGTCCCGGTCCCTGCTCACCCAGGCCGCGGCGAAGGAATTCGCCGCGGGCCGGACGGACCGGGACGCCCACTGGGCCGCTGAGGCGCGGGGCAGCGGAGACACGGCGGAGGGCGTCGCCGCCTTCCTGGAGCGGCGCGCGCCCCGGTTCACCTGGACCGCGGGACCTACCGGGTGACGTGGCGGCTCTTGGCCCGCCATTCCTCGACGAGGGCCGCGGGGGCCTTCTCCGGCGATCCGCAGTCGTAGGGCGGCTGCGGGTCGTACTCCGTGAGCAGCTGCACCGAGCGCGCCACGTCGTCGCCCGCGATCCGGCCGAGCAGGGTCAGCCCCATGGCGATGCCGGAGGAGACCCCGGCGGCGGTGACGTACTTGCCGTCGAGGACGACGCGCTCCCCGGTGGGCTCGACGCCGAACTCCTTCAGCGCCTCCAGCGCCAGCCAGTGCGAGGTGGCCCGCCTGTCCTTCAGGAGCCCGGCGGCGGCCAGCAGCAGCGACCCGGTGCAGACGGAGGTCGTCCAGGTGCTGGTGGCATCGACCGAGCGCAGCCAGCCGAGCAGGGCCTCGTTCTCCATCTGGTCGCTCTGGCCGGGGCCGCCCGGGACGATCACCAGGTCCGGGGAGGGCACCTCGGCGAGGGTCTTCTCCGCGACGAGCGCGAGGCTCCCGCTGTCATTGCGGACGGGACCGGTCCGTTCGGCGACGAAGACGGGCTCGGCGCCGGGCGCACGGCTGAGAATCTCGTACGGGCCCACCGCGTCCAGGGCGGTGAAACGGTCGAAGAGCAGGATGGCGATCTGCACGGGAGCTGCCTCTCGGTTCGGTCGGTCGGACGGTGCGGTTCAGGTGCTGGACGCGGGGGTGCGGAAGCGGCGGCGGTATTCGGCCGGCGCCGTCGCGAGGGTCTTCACGAAGGCACGGCGCATGGCTTCCGGGGTGCCGTAGCCACTGGCGCGGGCGACCCGCTCGACGCCGTCGGCGGTGTCCTCCAGCAGCCGGCGGGCGTGCTCCAGCCGGACGCGCTCGACGTACCGCCCCGGGGTCGTTCCGGTCTCCGCCCGGAACGCGCGGGCGAAGTGCCGGGGCGAGAGCCGGGCACGGGCCGCGAGGGCGTCGACCCCGAGGTCGGCTTCGGGGTGCTGGGTGATCCAGTGCTGGACCTCGCGCAGCGGTTCGCTCCGTGCCGTCCGGGCGGAGAGCTGGGCGCTGAACTGGGCCTGGTTGCCGGGGCGGCGCAGGAACACCACGAGATGCCGGGCGATCTCCAGCGCGAGGTCCCGCCCGTGGTCCTCCTCGACGAGCGCGAGGGCGAGGTCGATGCCCGCGGTGACGCCCGCCGAGGTGGCCAGTCGCCCGTCCCGTACGAAGATCGGTTCGGGATCGACGTGTACGGCCGGGTAGTCGCGGGCCAACTGCTCGCAGTAGTTCCAGTGGGTGGTGACCCGGTGCCCGTCCAGCAGGCCCGCCTCGGCCAGCAGCAGCGCGCCTGTGCACACGGAGACGAGCCGCTCCGCCCGCGGCGCGTGCTCCCGCAGCCAGCCGGTCAGCTCCGGGTGGGAGCCCCGGGTGCCGTGCCCGCCGGGCACCAGCAGGGTGTGCGGAGCGGGCGCGTCGGCGAGGCTGCTGTCGGGCATCAGGGTCAGGCCGCTGGTGGAGCGGACGGGGCCGCCGTCGAGCGAGGCGGTCCGCAGGTCGTAGGCGACGCCCGGAGCCCGGGAGGCTCCGGCGAAGACCTCCATCGGGCCGGTGGCGTCGAGACTCTGGATGCCGTCGAAGAGGACGACGAGCACGGTTCGCTGCTTCACATCCGCCATCCTGGGCGCTGGGCGACGATGGCCGCAATGACGAGTACCCCACCTTTCCTGCCATCGACCCGGCCTCGACCTGCGCCGGACCTGTCCTGGACCTGGCGTGGGCCTGGCGTGGGCGCCTCGTGGGCCCGTCGTGGGCCCGTCGTGGTGGATCGTTCTGCTCCCCCGGGGTTCCACTCCGTACCAACCAGTCGGTAACGTGCCGGTATGAGTACTCTCCCGGCCCGCGCGGAGCGCCGCTGCCACAACGCCGTCAACCCCCTGCACTCCTGCCTCTTCTTCTCCCCCGATCTGGGCGCGGAGATGGCGAAGATCGGTATCGAGGACCCGAGCGCCGCCTACTTCGCGACCCGGGCCGCCGCACTCGGCGCGGTCGGGGCGGGGACCGTCAGCGCCACCTTCTACAACTTCAACCCCGAGCTGGTGGCCCGACATGTGCCCGCCGTCTGGGAGACCGCCTCCCCCGACGTGGTCCTCGGGGCCCGGCTGCGGGCGGCGGACTCGACGCTGCGCCGGCTGCTCGGCGAGGAGGTCATCGCCTCCGACGCGATGGCGGAGGCGGCCCGGCTCGCGCTGCGCGCCACCGAGGCCTGCACCCCGCACGCCCGCCCGCTGTACGCCGCGCACGCGGATCTGCCGGTGCCCGAGGAGCCGCACCTGGCGTTCTGGCACGCCGCGACCCTGTTGCGGGAGCACCGGGGCGACGCGCACCTCGCCGCCCTGCTCGCGGCCGGCCTGGACCCGGTGGAGTCGCTCGTCAGCCACACGGCCACCGGCAAGGGCATGGCGATCCGCTGGATCCTGTCCTCCCGGGGCTGGCGGCGCAGCGACTGGGAGGCGGCGTCCGGCCGGCTGCGGGAGCGCGGGCTGCTGGCCGACGGCGAGGAGTTGGCGCTGACCGAGGCGGGCACGGCGCTGCGCGCGGAGGTCGAGGAAGCGACGGACCGCATGGACACCGCCCCGTACGAGCACCTGGGCGCGGAAGGTGTGGAGCGGCTCACCGAACTGGGGCGCGGCTTCCTCTTCACGGCCGCCGCCGCGGGGGCGTTCCCGGCCTCGGCGACCGGTCAGGGCTGACCCCGCGCCGTCCGGAGCCCCCGCACCCGGTGCGGGGGCTCCGGGCGTGTTCGTCGAGGTCACGCGACACGGCCCCCGGCCACCCGGCACAATGCAGGCCAGGGGGGACACCCCCGGCAAGCAAGAACGTGCTCATCGCGACACGAGCACGGCCAGCACAGCCAGTACGAGAAGGCGAGTCGGGAAAACCGTGACGACGTCCATCGAAGGCAGGATCGCCGAGGAGCTCGGCGTACGTGAGCGACAGGTCAGGGCGGCCGTCGAGCTGCTCGACGGCGGATCGACCGTGCCGTTCATCGCGCGCTACCGCAAGGAGGCGACCGAATCCCTCGACGATGCGCAGCTGCGCACGCTGGAGGAACGGCTGCGCTATCTGCGGGAGCTGGAGGAGCGGCGTACGTCGATCCTCGAATCCGTGCGCGAGCAGGGCAAGCTCGACGCCGCGCTGGAGGCGAGCATCCGGGCCGCCGAGACCAAGGCGCGCCTGGAGGACATCTACCTGCCGTTCAAGCCGAAGCGGCGGACGAAGGCGCAGATCGCCCGGGAGGCGGGGCTCGAATCGCTGGCGGACGGCCTGCTCGGCGACCCGTCGGTCGATCCGCTCGCGGCGGCCGCCGCGTTCGTGGACGGCGACAAGGGCGTGGCGGACGCGGCCGCCGCCCTGGACGGGGCCCGGTCGATCCTCACCGAGCGGTTCTCCGAGGACGCCGACCTGACCGGCGAGCTGCGCGAGCGCATGTGGACGCGCGGCCGGCTGGCGGCGAAGGTCCGCGAGGGCCAGGAGGAGGCCGGCGCGAAGTTCGCCGACTACTTCGCCTTCGCGGAGCCGTTCACCGCGCTGCCCTCGCACCGGGTGCTCGCGATGCTGCGCGGCGAGAAGGAGAACGTGCTCGACCTGGTCCTGGAACCGGAGGAGCCGGAGGCCGCCGAGCGGCCGGGTCCCTCCGCGTACGAGAACATGATCGCCCGCCGCTTCGAGATCGCCGACCGGGGCCGCCCGGGCGACAAGTGGCTGGGCGACACCGTGCGTTGGGCGTGGCGGACCCGGATCCAGGTGCACCTGGGAATCGATCTGCGGCTGCGGCTGCGCACCGCGGCGGAGGACGAGGCGGTGCGGGTCTTCGCCTCGAACCTGCGCGATCTGCTGCTCGCCGCCCCGGCCGGGACCCGGGCCACGCTGGGCCTGGACCCCGGATTCCGTACGGGGGTGAAGGTCGCGGTCGTCGACGCCACCGGCAAGGTCGTGGCCACCGATGTGATCCACCCGCACGTGCCCGCGAACAAGTGGGACCAGGCGCTGGCGAAGCTCGCGCACCTCGCGAAGGAGCACGCGGTCGACCTGGTCGCGATCGGCAACGGCACGGCGTCCCGTGAGACGGACAAGCTCGCCGGTGAACTGATCGACAAGCACCCGGAGTTGAAGCTCACGAAGGTGATGGTCTCGGAGGCGGGCGCCTCGGTGTACTCCGCGTCCGCGTTCGCCTCGCAGGAACTGCCCGACATGGATGTGTCGTTGCGCGGCGCGGTCTCCATCGCGCGGCGGCTCCAGGACCCGCTGGCCGAGCTGGTGAAGATCGACCCGAAGTCGATCGGCGTCGGGCAGTACCAGCACGACCTGTCCGAGGTGAAGCTGTCGCGTTCGCTGGACGCGGTCGTCGAGGACTGTGTGAACGGGGTCGGTGTGGACGTCAACACCGCGTCCGCGCCCCTGCTTTCACGGGTGTCGGGGATCAGCTCGGGGCTCGCCGAGAACATCGTCGCGCATCGGGACTCCAACGGGCCCTTCCGGTCCCGCAAGGCCCTCAAGGACGTGGCGCGGCTGGGTCCGAAGGCGTACGAGCAGTGCGCTGGCTTCCTGCGGATCCGGGACGGCGACGACCCGCTCGACGGTTCCAGCGTGCACCCCGAGGCCTACCCGGTGGTGCGGCGGATGGGGAAGAGCGCGGGTGGCGAGGTGGCCTCGCTGATCGGCAACGCGGAGGCCCTGCGCACCCTGCGGGCCGCGGACTTCGTGGACGACATGTTCGGGCTGCCGACCGTGACGGACATCCTCAAGGAGCTGGAGAAGCCGGGGCGCGACCCACGGCCCGCGTTCCGCACAGCGACCTTCAAGGAGGGCGTCGAGAAGCTCGGCGACCTGGAGCCCGGCATGGTGCTGGAGGGTGTGGTGACCAACGTGGCCGCGTTCGGCGCGTTCGTCGACGTCGGCGTCCATCAGGACGGTCTGGTGCACGTCTCGGCGCTGTCGAAGACGTTCGTGAAGGACCCGCGCGACGTGGTGAAGCCCGGGGACATCGTGAAGGTCAAGGTCATGGACGTCGACGCGCCGCGCAAGCGGATCTCGCTGACGCTGCGGCTGGACGACGAGCCGGGCGCGGGCGGCGGTTCCGGCGGCGGGCAGCAGGGCCGCGGTGAGCGGGGCGGCCGCCCCCCGAAGCAGCGCCAGGGGCAGAGCCAGGGGCAGCCGTCCGGTGGCGGCCAGGGCCGGCAGGGCGGCGGCGGCCGGGACCGGCGCGGCAGTGGTGGCGGTGCGCCCCGGCAGGGTCAGGGGGCCCCGGCTCCGGCCAACAGCGCCATGGCGGACGCGCTGCGGCGGGCCGGGCTGACCGACCCCGAGCAGGGTGGCGGCCGGGGTCGCTGAGACGGACAGAGGTGGGGGGGGGGGGCCCGGGGGGGGCCCCCCCCCCCCCCCCGACCACCCCCCCCCCCCCCAAGACAAGGCGGCGGGCCCCCCCCCGAGGCCC
>NZ_JBIVUV010000001.1:23335-250098 GCF_044768525.1 Streptomyces sp. NPDC091287 | reverse complement strand
GTGGACGGGGCGGATCCGGGGGGCTGGTGAGGGCCGGGATCCGGGCCTCAGGTACGGGGGGGGGGGGGGGGGGGGGGGGGGGGGGGGGGGGGGCGGGGGGGGCGGGGGGGGGGGGGGGGGGGGGGGGGGGCCCCCCCCCCCCCCCACCCCCGTGACTCCGCTCAGACTTCCTTGACCTGGCCGTCGGCCACCTCGATGCGACGGGTCGTGCGGACCGCCTCCAGCATCCGCCGGTCGTGGGTGACCAGCAGCAGGGTGCCCGTGTACGTCTCCAGGGCCGCTTCCAGCTGCTCGATGGCGGGCAGGTCCAGGTGGTTCGTGGGCTCGTCGAGCACCAGGAGGTTGACGCCCCGGCCCTGGAGCAGGGCGAGGGCGGCGCGGGTGCGCTCGCCCGGGGACAGGCTGGTCGCGGGGCGCATCACGTGGTCGGCGCGGAGGCCGAACTTGGCGAGCAGGGTGCGGACTTCGGCCGGTTCCGTGTCGGGCACGGCCGCGCAGAACGCGTCCAGCAGCGACTGCGCGCCGAGGAACAGCTTGCGGGCCTGGTCCACTTCGCCGACGACGACGCCCGAACCGAGCGTGGCGTTCCCGGAGTCCAGCGGCAGCCGCTCCAACAGGGCTGCCAGCAGTGTGGACTTGCCGGCGCCGTTGGCCCCGGTGATGGCGACCCGGTCCGCCCAGTCGATCTGGAGCGAGGCGGGGCCGAAGGAGAAGTCGCCGCGCGCCACTCGGGCGTCGCGGAGGGTCGCGACGACGGATCCGGAGCGCGGGGCGGAGGCGATCTCCATCCGCAGCTCCCACTCCTTGCGCGGCTCCTCCACGACGTCGAGACGTTCGATCATGCGCTGGGTCTGCCGGGCCTTCGCGGCCTGCTTCTCGCTGGCCTCGCTGCGGGCGTTGCGGCCGAGCTTGTCGCCGTCGGTGGCCTTGCGGCGGGCGTTCTTGACGCCCTTGTCCATCCAGGAGCGCTGCATATGGCCGCGCGCTTCGAGGGAGGCCTTCTTGTCGGCGTACTCCTCGAAGCCCTCCCGGGCGTGCCGGCGGGCGGTCTCCCGCTCCTCCAGGTAGGCCGCGTAGCCACCGCCGTACAGGTTGATCTGCTGCTGGGCGAGGTCCAGCTCCAGCACCTTGGTGACCGTGCGCATCAGGAACTCGCGGTCGTGGCTGATGACGACGGTGCCCGCGCGCAGCCCGGACACGAAGCGCTCCAGGCGCTCCAGGCCGTCGAGGTCGAGGTCGTTGGTGGGCTCGTCGAGCAGGAAGACGTCGTAGCGGGACAGGAGCAGCGAGGCGAGTCCGGCGCGTGCGGCCTGTCCGCCGGAGAGCGCGGTCATGGGCCGGTCGAGGCCCACGGTCAGGCCCAGCTCGGCGGCGACCTGCTCGGCCCGCTCCTCCAGGTCCGCGCCGCCGAGGGCGAGCCAGCGCTCCAGGGACTCGGAGTACGCGTCGTCCGCGCCCGGGGCGCCCGCGACCAGGGCCTCGGTCGCCTCGTCCATCGTGCGCTGGGCGTCGGCGACGCCGGTGCGGCGGGCCAGGAACGCGGACACGGTCTCACCGTCGTGGCGTTCGGGCTCCTGCGGGAGGTGGCCGACGGTGGCGGTGGGCGGGGAGAGCCGCAGCTCGCCCTCCTCCGGGCGGTCGAGCCCGGCGAGCAGCCGGAGCAGGGAGGATTTGCCGGCGCCGTTGACTCCGACGAGACCGATCACGTCACCGGGAGCGACGACGAGGTCGAGTCCGGCGAAGAGCGTGCGGTCGCCGTGTCCGGCGGCGAGGTCCTTGGCGACGAGAGTGGCAGTCATCAGGGTGTCGATCCTAATCGCCGGGGCTCCATGCCCGTCGCCCTGTGCCCCTGGTCTCCGGTTTCCGGCTTCCGTTAGCGTCCACGCAGCGACCGGGTGCACCGATGCGACAGGAGTGACCGTGATGACGGATGTGATCGTGGTGGGCGGCGGGGTCGTCGGTCTGACCACCGCCGTGACGCTGGCGGAGCGCGGACTACGGGTGCGGGTCTGGTCGCGCGATCCGGCCGGGGCGACGACGTCGGCGGTGGCGGGGGCCCTGTGGTGGCCGTACCGGATCGAGCCGGCGGAGCGGGTGGGCGACTGGTCGCTGGCGACGCTGGCGGTCTACGAGGAGCTGTCGGGCGCCCCGGAGGAGACCGGCGTACGGCGGGTGGCGGGGCTGCACGGCGGGGAGCGGCTCGCGGCGCTGGGCGACTGGTCGGCGGGGCTGAAGGACGCCGTGGAGGTGCCCGAAGGGCTGCGGGTGACCTTGCCGCTGCTGGACATGCCCGTCCATCTGGCGTGGCTGGAGCGGCGGCTCGCTGCCGCCGGCGGGGCGGTGGAGCGGCGGGCGGTGTCGGGGTTCGGCGAGGCGGCGGAGCGGAGCCCGGTCGTGGTGAACTGCACGGGGCTCGGGGCGCGCGAGCTGGTGCCCGACTCCGGGGTGCGGCCGGTGCGGGGGCAGTTGGTCGCGGTGGAGAACCCGGGGATCGAGGAGTGGTACACCGAGGCGGATCCGGCGTCGGCCGCGACGACGTACTTCTTCCCGCAGCCGGGCCGCCTGGTGCTGGGCGGTACGGCCGAGGCGGACGATCCGCGCACGGAGCCCGCCCCGGGGACGGCGCGGGAGATCGTGGCGCGGTGTGCGCGGATCCGGCCGGAGATCGCCGGGGCCCGGGTGCTCGGGCACCGGGTGGGGCTGCGCCCGGCGCGGGAGGCCGGGGTGCGGATCGAGGCGGAGGCGCTGCCGGGCGGCGGTCTGCTGGTGCACAACTACGGGCACGGCGGCGCGGGCGTGACCGTGGCCTGGGGGTGCGCGCGGGCGGCGGCGGCGCTGGTGGGCTGACCGGGGCCCGCCGGACACGGGACCGCCGGGTGGTGCGCGCGGGCCTGCCGGGAGCGGGGCCCGCCCGTGATGCGTGGGACACGACGTACCGGAGCCCGCGGCCTGTCGGCGGTCGCGGGCTCCGGTACGGGTACGGAACGGGCGGGCGGTTCCCCGCTCAGTCGGAGGGGCGCTTCTCCGTGGCCGTGGAGCCCGATCCGGTGGCGTCGGGCCTGTGGCGCTCGTCCGTGATGGTCGTGGTCCCGGGGCCGATGCGGATCTCGAAGTCGCCGTCGTACTTGGCGTGCCCCTCGATCACCGCGGACTCGACCGCCTCCACGCCGAACTCCTGGCGGACGATCTGCGGGTCCCTGCGCAGGTCCCGCATCAGGGCCACGCACATGCCGATCATGACGAGGGCGAAGGGGGCGGCCACCAGGATGGTGAGGTTCTGCAGCCCTTGCAGCGCGTTCTCCTTGCCGTCGCCGATGAGCAGCATGATCGCGGCCACGGCCCCGGTCACGACGCCCCAGAAGATCACGACCCACTTGCTCGGTTCGAGGACGCCCTTATGGGAGAGGGTGCCCATGACGATGGAGGCGGCGTCGGCTCCGGAGACGAAGAAGATGCCGACCAGGACCATCACCAGAATGCTCGTGAACGTGGCGATCGGGAACTCCTGGAGGACTCCGAACAGCTGCGCCTCCGGGGTCTCGGCGCCACCGAGCTTCCCGGCCTCGTCCAGCTTCATGGCCGAGCCGCCGAAGACGGCGAACCAGATCAGGCTGACGGTGCTGGGCACCAGGATGACGCCGCCGACGAACTGACGGATCGTGCGGCCGCGGCTGATCCTGGCGATGAACATGCCGACGAAGGGCGTCCAGGAGATCCACCAGGCCCAGTAGAAGACGGTCCAGCTGCCGAGCCAGTCGGCCACGTCACCGCCGCCGGTCGCCTCGGTGCGTCCGGCGAGCTGCCCCAGGTCGGTGATGTACGCGCCGAGGGAGGTGGGCACCAGGTCGAGCACGAAGATCGTCGGACCGGCGATGAAGACGAACACGATGAGCAGGAGGGCCAGCACCATGTTGATGTTGGACAGCCACTGGATGCCCTTCTCGACGCCGGAGACCGCGGAGGCGACGAAGGCGACGGTCAGCACGGCGATGACGGTGACGAGGAGTCCGGTGCCCGCCTTCTCCAGCCAGTCCAGTTCCTGGATGCCGCTGCCGATCTGGAGCGCTCCGAGGCCCAGGGAGGCCGCGGAGCCGAACAGGGTGGCGAAGATGGCCAGGATGTCGATGACGCGGCCGACACCGCCGTAGGCGTGACGCTTACCGATCAGCGGTTCGAAGACCGCGCTGATCGTCTGCCGCCTGCGCATCCGGTAGGCGCTGTAGGCGATGGCGAGCCCGACCACGGCGTAGATGGCCCAGGGGTGCAAAGTCCAGTGGAAGAGTGTGGTGGCCATCGCCGTCTGCATGGCCTCGGCCGAGTCGGCGGGGTCGGTGCCCGGCGGCGGGGTCCGGAAGTGTGCGAGGGGCTCGGCGACGCCCCAGAACATCAGCCCGATGCCCATACCGGCGCTGAACATCATCGCGATCCAGGAGATGGTCCGGAACTCCGGCTTCTCGCCCTCCTGGCCGAGGCAGATCTTCCCGTACCGGCTGACGGCCAGCCACAGGGCGAAGATGACGAAGGCGGACGCGGCCAGTATGAAGGCCCAGCCACCGTTGTGGATCAGCCCGGTGAGCAGCTTGCCGGAAACGGTCTCCAGGGAGTCGGTGGCGGTCGCGCCCCAGACGACGAAGGCGAGGGTGAGGACCGCCGTGACCCCGAACACCACCCGGTCGGTGGTCGGAGTCCTGGTACTGGGCGGTTCGGGGGGGAGGTCCGCCGTGACCGGCAGCACTTCCCGCCCGTCCGTTGTCTGGTCGTCCTGGGACACTCATGGCACCTTTCACCGAGTCTGAAAAACGCTCTCCGTAGGCAGTACCACACCTGCCCCGGATCTCGAAGGATCAACAAGCAGTTCTGGCTTGACCGTTTGTGAGGTGATATGTCGCCCGCTGATCGAGAAGCAGCGGAATCAGGTGTCGAGCCGACTGACGCAAGGGCACAAACGCGCCACCCTCCTCCGGTCGGGCAGTGACGCCGTGCAGGGCCAGCTCGTCCTTCACCGCCGCGTACTGGGCCGCGTCCAGCCGGTAGCCGCACGGCGGGTCGGCGAGGACCTCCGCGGGCTCGGCCGGGTCGTTGTCGGCGCCGCCGAGGTACACGGGCCCCCGGTCGGCGAGGCCGGTCAGGCGCGCGAGGGCGGTGGCCGTCCGGAGCCGGGCGCGCTGCTCGTCGGTGAAGGCGAAGAGACCGCCGAGCGCGGTCTGCTGAGAGTGGACCCGGCGCCGGTGGTTGAGCGCCTGATCGGCCTTCTCCGCGTCGCTCAGCGCGTCGATCCGGGACTCGATGAGCAGGCCGGCGGCGTGCTTGAGGCCGGAGGTGTTGCGCAGGATGCGTTCCTGGCCGTCGCCGGCGACCTGCTTGACGGGCTCCCCGGTGGCCGGGTCGGTCCAGATGCCGTAGTGGCCGTTGCTGTAGCCGCCCGCCGTCGCGGCGGGGCGGACGTACCGCTCGGAGAGGGTGCGCGAGACGTCGTGGACCCGGTCGTCGACGTTGAGATTCCGCGGCCACAGCGCGAACAGGTCCTTGTCGTAGTACGGCGGGGTCGCACCGTACTCGTGCAAGTCGTAGATCACCTGGGGTCGTTCGTCGCGTACGACGGTGGCGACGGCCCGCGCCTCGGCGGTCTCCAGGGCGATGTGGTCGCGGTTGACGTCGACCCCGTCGGCGTTGCCGCGGGTGTCGGCGGCGCGTCCGTCGGGGTTGGCCGTGGGCAGGACCAGCAGGGTCGTACGGGCCAGGAAGGCGCGGGTCGCCCGGTCCTCGGCGAACGCCAGGTCACGGATGGTGGTCAGACAGGCCTCGCGCCCGGCGGGCTCGTCCCCGTGCTGGCTGCAGATCAGGAGCACCGTGGTGGCCCCGGGGCGTTCCTGGCCGACGCGTACGAGCCGCAGGGGGCGGCCCTGACCGGTCGTGCCGACGCGGTCCACGGAGACCCGGTCGCTCCCCCGGTCCACCGCGGCGAGGAAGGTCCGCTCCTCCGCCTCGCCGGTCCAGCGGGCCCCCTCGCTCGTCTCGAACCCGGTGCGCGGCGGGCGGTGCGCGGCCTCGGCGGGCGCGATGGCGAACGGGAGGGCCAGCCCGGCGAGTGTCACCGCCACGGCCGTCCGGCGCACCGCTCTCGCCACGCGGCGCGCGGGCGCCGACTGGGGCCGGGCGGGGCCGACGACCGGCGCGAGCCACGGGTGCGGGCTGAGCATGCGAAGCGCGCGAGCGATGCGAGGGGTCATCAGCGGCCTCCGGAACATGGGGGGCGGGCGCCTTGACGCCCGTCCGGCTGTCGGCAATGTGCGGACGTTACCCCGGTCAACTCCTGGGCAACAGGGGTTGATCACTGCTGTCGTACGGGTCGTCCGTGACGACGGAATGGCGATCGTGTGACAGAGGTGCCCGGAACGGCACGTCCTGCTCCGCCCCGTGCATAGCCTCATGAAGACCGGTCGGAAAATCATCCGACCCGACCATGTGGAGTATGCGTGCACCGCAGATTCATCGTCCCCGGCGCACTGGCGGCCACCCTTCTGCTGGCGATCCCGGCAGTGGCCTCACCGGGCACCGTGGGCGCCCCGGGTATCGGCGACCCCTACTACCCGGCCGCCGGAAACGGTGGCTACGACGTGTCCCACTACGACCTGCGGCTGCAGTACCGGCCGACGACCGACCTGCTGGAGGGCACGGCGACGATCCTCGCCACCACCACGCAGGAGCTGTCCCGCTTCAACCTCGACTTCGGACTCGACGTCTCCGAGGTGCGGGTGAACGGCAGGACGGCCCGTTTCGCCACGAGCGGCGACCACGAACTGGAGGTCACCCCGGCGGCTCCCCTGACGAAGGGCAAGGACATCTCCGTCGTCGTCCGGTACGCCGGGAAGCCCTCCGAGCTGAAGATCAACGGCTGGACCGCGTGGGCCCGGACCCCGGACGGCGGTGTCGCGGCGCAGGAGCCGGAGTCGGCCGTGTGGTGGTACCCGAGCAACGACCACCCCCTGGACAAGGCGACCTACGACGTGTCGGTCTCCGTTCCGGACGGCACCCAGGCGATCAGCAACGGGGTGCTCCAGTCGCAGAGTTCGAAGCTCGGCTGGACCCGCTTCAACTGGCGCTCCGACAAGCCGCAGGCGACCTATCTGACGACGCTCGCCATCGGCAGGTTCGACATCACGACCGACAGGACGGCGGACGGCCTGCCGGTCCTGAACGCCTACAGCAAGGACCTGGGAGCCAACGCCGGTGCGGCCCGCGCCAGCATCGAACGGACCACCGAGGTCGCGGAGTGGCTGACCGGGGTGTTCGGCCCCTACCCGTTCAACGCGCTGGGCGGCTACGTGCCGAACGTGACGAGCGGCTTCGCCCTGGAGACCCAGACCAGGCCCTTCTACAGCCCCAAGCAGTTCGCGGGCGGCGCCAACGTATCGGTCGTCGTCCACGAGCTGGCCCACCAGTGGTACGGCGACAGCGTCTCCGTCGACGGCTGGAAGGACATCTGGATCAACGAGGGCTTCGCCCGCTACAGCCAGTGGCTCTGGTCGGAGAAGGAGGGCGAGGGCACCACGCAGGAGCTGGCGGACTACACCTACGCCCAGCACCCGGCCGACGACCCGTTCTGGAAGGTGAAGCCGGGCGACCCTGGCCCGGACAACCAGTTCGACATCGCCGTCTACGACCGGGGCGCGCTGGCCCTCCAGGCGCTGCGCAACGAGGTCGGCGACGCCGTCTTCTTCGAGCTGCTGAAGGGCTGGCCGGCCGAGCACGCGTACGGCAACGCGAACGTCGGCGACTTCGTCCGGTACGCGGAGCGGGTCTCGGGCAGGCCGCTCGCCTCGCTCTTCGACACCTGGCTGTACCGGCCGTCGCGCCCCGCGCTTCCGGCGGCGGCCGACGCGGGGGTCGCCGAGGGCGCGCTGTCGGCTCGGACGGCGGCGCGGGTCGAGCGCCCCGCCTCCTGGCAGAAGATCGCGGCGACGAACACCGTGCACGACCACGGTGACCACGGCGATGGGGCCGGCCGGGAACACCCGCGCCACGACCACCGCTGACCTGCCCCGGGGCGTCGGAGCGGCGGGCGTTCAGCCGTTCCGACGCGCCTCGGCGGTGCGGGCGCCCCGTCCCGCCGTACGCGACGCGGCGCGGGCCGCTCGCGCCCGGGGCAGATAGCGCAGCCGCTCCGGGAGGACGGGGACGACGACCCGCAGCACCGCGCACATCCGGCGCAGCCGCTTCTCCTGGTCCGGGGTCCACGGCAGGCCGATGGCCATCCGGGCGTCGGGCGGCATGAGCCCGATGGTGACGAACCGGCGGAAGCGGGCCAGCGGCGGCAGCAGCACCGGCCACAGCGCCCGCAGCAGCAGCCGGAGCGGCCACGGCCCCCGGTCCGGCGGCGGGACGGACTGGTCGGTGGCGACGAGTTCCCGGACGACGGCGGTCGCCTCGATCTCGCCCGCGAGCATCTTCTCCCAGTACGGCCAGAAGTCCTCGACCGTCTGGGGCATGTCCCGGTCGTGGATGCCCAGGATCCGGCCGACCTGGAGCCACTCCGCGTACAGGGCACGCTCCTGGGCGGGGCTCATGGGGCGGATCAGATACCGGGCCGCGTGCTGGTACACGGGGAAGCCGGTGGCGTGCACCCAGGCGTAGTTGGCGGGCGTCAGGGCGTGGTAGCGGCGGCCGCGGGTGTCGGTCCCCTGGATGGTGCGGTGCAGCACCCGCAGCCTGCGGCCCTCCGCCGCGGCCTCCGCGCCGCCGTAGACCCAGAGCTGGAGCGAGCGCAGCGAACGTTCACCGCGCCCCCAGGGATCCGTACGGAAGACGGAGTGCTCGTCGACGCCGGCGCCGACGGCCGGGTGGGCGACCTGGAGGGTGAGGGCGGCGGGCAGCATCAGCAGGGCGCGGATGTCCCCGGACAGGCTCCAGAGCACCCCGCCCGGCGGGGGCGGCTCGGGGTTCTTCGCTTCGGTCGCGCCGCTCATCCGTGCTCCCGCGGTCCCGGCGGGCCTGCCGTGCGCTGCCCGTCCCCTGTCCCTCTCCTCCATGATCCCTCGCCCCCGGGAGAACCCCTGGGGCGGGGTCGGGGGCCGCCGACGGCCCGGTCAGTCGTGGTCGTACACCGTCACCGGCAGGCCGGCGGATATCAGGCGCCGCTCGATCAGCGGCTCGATCCTGGCCCACTTGCCGCCCGCGAGCCCGCAGCCGATCCGGGGCATATGGACCGAGGCCCCCAGCTCGCCCGCCTTGAGGGCCACCGCGCCGAGCGCCGTGTCGATCGCCTCGTACCGCACGGGCACCCCCTTGCTGCCGGTGCGCATGCCCCGCTGACCGACCATGTTGGCCACCCAGAGGTAGGGCCCCACCTGCACGAACTGCGCCGCGCCCAGGGCGAAGCCGTTGCCCGCGCGCTCCCGGTGCCAGCGCCGGTAGGCGGCTTCGGGCTCCGGCCAGCGGCGGGAGAGGGCCAGGACGAAACCCTTGCCCCAGCCGCCCAGGTCGTTGCAGACGTGGGCGATCAGCTTGACGCCCTTGCCCTGCGGCGCGGTGGCGTCCCCCCGTACGTAAGTGATCTCCGACATGACCTCACCGTACGGGCCGGCACTGACAACGGGCCCGGGGTGGACTGCGGGGCGATGGTGCCGGAGACTTTCACAGTGTTGGTGAGACACCAGCACTGTCCGATACGCGGATTCGACCGGCGGGGAGCATTGATGGCGACGGGGACCGACGAGCCGACGCTCACGGTGGACGAGCTGGCGGCGCGGGCCGGTGTCACCGTGCGCACCGTGCGGTTCTACAGCACCCGGGGTTTGCTGCCGCCCCCGGTCATCGGGCCCCGCCGGGTCGGACACTACGGGCCGGACCATCTCTCACGGCTCGCGCTGATCGAGGAACTCCAGCAGCAGGGGATGACGCTGGCGGCGATCGAGCGCTATCTGGAACAGCTGCCGCCCGACCTGAGCGCCCACGATCTGGCGATCCACCGGGCGCTGGTCGCGTCCTGGGCGCCGGACCAGGCCGAGGACTTCTCCCCGGCCGAGCTGGAGCGGCGGGCCGGGCGGGCGCTGTCGGAGGCGGATGTGGAGCGGCTGGCGGCGATGGGGGTGCTGGTCCGGCCGCAGGAGGACGGCGGGGCGTACCGGGTGGATCTGGGGCTGCTGCGGCTCGGGGTGGAGCTGCTGGACGTGCCGATCGCGCACGAGACGATCCTGGCGGCGCGGACCGTTCTGCTGGAGCACACCCGCTCGGCCGCCCAGGAGATGACCCGGCTGTTCCGGGACGAGGTGTGGAACCCCTATCGGGAGCGTGAGGGCGACCCGGAGCACGTGGCGGCGATGAAGTCACTGTCCGCCGATATGCAACCGATCGTGGTGCAGGCGCTGGTGACGGCGTTTCAGCGATCGCTGAAGGAGGAGCTGCGGGCCGCGTTCACCGCCGAGTGACGGTGAACGCGGTGCACGAGCGCCTCAGTCGTGGAAGGTCTCGCCCTTCTCCGCCTTCTCCACCAGCAGCGCGGGCGGCAGGAAGCGGTCCCCGTAACGCTCGGCGAGTTCCCGGGCGCGGGCCACGAAGCCGGGCAGGCCGCCCTCGTACCCGTTGATGTACTGGAGGACGCCGCCGGTCCACGGCGGGAAGCCGATGCCCATGATGGAGCCGATGTTGGCGTCGGCGACGGAGATGAGGACGTTCTCCTCCAGGCAGCGGACACTGTCCAGGGCCTCGGAGAAGAGCATCCGCTCCTTCATGTCCTCGAAGGGCACATCGGCGTCGGGCTTCGCGAAGTGCTCGCGCAGTCCGGGCCAGAGGCCGGCCCGCCTGCCGTCCTCGTCGTAGTCGTAGAAGCCCGCTCCCCCGCTGCGTCCCGGGCGGCCGAACTCGTCGACCATGCGGTCGATGACCTCGTCGGAGGGGTGGCCGGGCCAGCTGCCGCCGGCCTCCTCCACCGCACGCTTCGTCTCGTCGCGGATCTTGCGCGGCAGGGTCAGGGTCAGCTCGTCCATCAGGGAGAGCACCTTGGCCGGGTAGCCGGACTGGGCGGCGGCCTGCTCGATCGACGCGGGCTCGACGCCCTCGCCGACCATGGCGACGCCCTCGTTGATGAACTGGCCGATGACGCGCGAGGTGAAGAAGCCGCGGGAGTCGTTGACGACGATCGGCGTCTTCTTGATGCGTCGTACGAGGTCGAAGGCGCGGGCGAGCGCCTCGTCGCCGGTGCGCTCGCCCTTGATGATCTCGACGAGCGGCATCTTGTCGACGGGCGAGAAGAAGTGCAGTCCGATGAAGTCGACGGGGCGCGAGACGCCTTCGGCGAGGACGGTGATCGGGAGGGTGGAGGTGTTGGAGCAGAGCAGCGCGTCCGGCTCGATGACGTCCCTGATCTCCTGGAACACCTTGTGCTTGAGGGCGGTGTCCTCGAAGACGGCCTCGATCACCGCGTCGCAGCCCGCGAGGTCGGCCGCGTCTCCGGTGGGGGTGATCCGGGCCAGCAGTTCGTCGCGCTTCGCCTCGGTCGTACGGCCCCGGGAGAGCGCCTTGGCGAGCAGTTTCTCGCTGTACGCCTTGCCCTTGGCGGCCGCCTCGGTGGAGACGTCCTTGAGGACGACCTCGATGCCGGCCTTGGCGCAGGAGTAGGCGATGCCCGCGCCCATCATGCCGGCGCCGAGGACGGCGACCTTGCGGACGGGTCGCTCCGGGATGTCCTTCGGGCGGTTGGCACCGGAGTTGACGGCCTGGAGATCGAAGAAGAACGCCTGGATCATGTTCTTGGAGACCTGGCCGGTGACCAGCTCGGTGAAGTACCGGGCCTCGATGGTCAGGGCGGTCTCGAAGTCGACCTGGGAGCCCTCGACGGCCGCCGCCAGGATGTTGCGCGGCGCGGGCATCGGCGCGCCCGCGAGCTGCTTCTTCAGGTTGGACGGGAAGGCGGGCAGGTTGGCGGCGAAGCGCGGGTTGGACGGAGTGCCGCCGGGGATCTTGTAGCCCTTGACGTCCCACGGCTGCTGGGACTCGGGGTGGGCGTCGATGAAGGCGCGGGCCTTCTCGGTCATCTCCTCGCGGGTGGCGGCGACTTCGTGGACGAGGCCGTTCTCCAGGGCGCGCCGCGGCGTGTACTGGGTGCCCTGGAGCAGCACCTTCAGCAGGGCGTCGGCGATGCCCATGAGGCGGACGGCCCGGGTGACGCCGCCGCCCGCCGGGAGCAGGCCGAGAGTGACCTCGGGCAGGCCGATGCGGGAGCCGGGGGCGTCGAGGGCGACGCGGTGGTGGCAGGCGAGCGCGATCTCGTAACCGCCGCCGAGGGCCGCCCCGTTGATGGCGGCGACGACGGGCTTGCCGAGGGTCTCGATGCGGCGGAGCGAGGCCTTGATGGCGTTGCCGGCGTCGAAGGCGTCCTGGGCGTTCTCCGGGCCGACCTTGATCATGTCCTTGAGGTCGCCACCGGCGAAGAAGGTCTTCTTGGCGGAGGTGTAGATGATGCCGCGGATGGAGTCCTTCTCGGCCTCGGCGCGGTCGGCGACGGCCGCGATGGAGTCCTTGAAGGCCTGGTTCATCGTGTTGGCCGACTGGTTCGGGTCGTCGAGGACGAGGGTGACGACGCCGGTCTCGTCCTGTTCCCAGCGGATGGTCGTGCTCTCGGTCATGTCGGTGTCTTCTCCGTAAGCAGGTGGGGCCGGCCAGGGCCTGTCGTCAGACTGCCGTCGTCGCCCGGAGGGCGGCCGCGCGGCGTCTGGTGCGTGCGATCGCAAGGCGCTGGAATGGTCTTGTAGCGGAGCTACCAGGGCATTTCGGCAACGCCGCGAGTGTGCGTGCCAGGCGTCGCGCGGCAGGCGGCAGTTTGACGACAGGCCCTGGAGGTCAGATGCGTTCGACGACGGTGGCGACGCCCATGCCGCCGCCGACGCAGAGGGTGACCAGGCCGAACCGCTGGTCGCGGCGCTCCAGTTCGTCGATGACGGTGCCGAGGATCATCGCGCCGGTCGCGCCGAGCGGGTGGCCCAGCGCGATCGCGCCGCCGTTGACGTTGACCTTGTCCAGGGAGAGGCCCATGTCCTTGACGAAGCGCAGGACGACTCCGGCGAAGGCTTCGTTGATCTCGACGAGGTCGATGTCGTCGATGGTCAGCCCGGCCTTGGCGAGCGCCTTGCGGGTGGCGGGGGCGGGGCCGGTGAGCATGATGGTGGGCTCGGAGCCGGAGACGGCGGCGGAGACGATACGGGCGCGCGGGGTCATGCCGTAGCGCTCGCCGACCTCCTTGGAGCCGATGGCGACGAGCGACGCGCCGTCCACGATGCCGGAGGAGTTGCCCGCGTGGTGGACGTGGTCGATCTTCTCGACCCAGTGGTACTTCTGGAGGGCCACCGCGTCGAAGCCGCCCATCTCGCCGATGCCCGCGAAGGAGGGCTTGAGCGCGGCGAGGGAGTCGGCGGTGGTGCCGGGGCGCAGGTGTTCGTCGTGGTCGAGGACGAGGAGGCCGTTGCGGTCCTTGACGGGGACGACGGAGCGGGCGAAGCGGCCGTCCTTCCAGGCGGCGGCGGCGCGTTCCTGGGAGAGCGCGGCGTACTCGTCGACGTCGCGGCGGCTGAATCCCTCGATGGTGGCGATGAGATCGGCGCCGATGCCCTGCGGGGCGAAGCCGGTCTCGAAGCTGGTCATCGGGTCCATGGCCCAGGCCCCGCCGTCGGAGCCCATCGGCACCCGGGACATGGACTCGACGCCGCCGGCGAGGACGAGGTCCTCCCAGCCGGAGCGGACCTTGGCGGCGGCCAGGTTGACCGCTTCCAGGCCCGAGGCACAGAAGCGGTTCTCCTGGACCCCGGCGACGGAGTCGGGCAGGCCGGCCGCGATGGCGGCGATACGGGCGATGTCGGAGCCCTGGTCGCCGAGCGGGCTGACGACGCCGAGGACGATGTCGTCGATGGCGGCCGGGTCGAGGTCCGGGAAGCGGCCCCGGATCTCGTGGATGAGACCGACGACCAGGTCGATCGGCTTGGTCCCGTGCAGGGCGCCGTTGGCCTTGCCGCGGCCGCGCGGGGTGCGGATCGCGTCGTAGACGAATGCTTCGGTACTCAAGACAGCTGCCTTTCGAGGGTGGTTGGACTGGTACCTGTCGTTGAACCGCCGTCGTCGCCCGAAGGGCGGCAGTTTGACGACAGGCCCTGGGGGCGCCGGGGGGCTCAGGCGAGCAGCGAGCGGCCGATGATCTCCTTCATGATCTCGGTCGTGCCGCCGTAGATGGTCTGGACGCGGCCGTCGGTGAACGCCTTGGCGACCTTGTACTCGCTCATATAGCCGTAGCCGCCGTGGAGTTGGAGGCAGCGGTCGGCGACGCGCTTCTGCAGTTCGGTGGCCCACCACTTGGCCATGGAGGCGTGGACGGCGTCCAGGACGCCGGCGGAGTGGTCGACGATGCACCGGTCGAGGAAGGCCCGGGTGACGGCGCACTCGGTGGCCATCTCGGCGATCTCGAAGCGGATGTGCTGGAGCTTGGAGAGCGGACGTCCGAACGCCTCGCGCTCCTTGACGTACCGGGTGGTGATCTCCAGCAGGTGTTCGGCGGCGGCGATCCCGGCGACCGCTATGCCCATGCGTTCCTGGGCCAGGTTGGTCATCAGGTGGATGAACGCGCCGTCGCGTGTCCCGAGGAGGTTCTCCTTGGGGACGCGGACGTCGTCGAAGAACAGTTCGGCGGTGTCCTGGGACTTCTGGCCGATCTTGTCGAGGTTGCGGCCGCGCTCGAAGCCCTCCGCCCCGCGTTCGACGACGATCAGCGAGAGGCCCTTGGCCCCGCCGGCGGGGGTGGTCTTCGCGACGACGACGACCAGGTCGGCGAGGATGCCGTTGGAGATGAAGGTCTTGGAGCCGTTGAGCAGCCAGTGGTCGCCCTTGTCCTCGGCGGTGGTGCGGATGCCCTGGAGGTCGGAGCCCGCGCCGGGCTCGGTCATCGCGATCGCGGTGATGGTCTCGCCGGAGCAGAACCCGGGCAGCCAGCGCCGCTTCTGCTCGTCGGTGGCCAGGCCGGTGAGATAGGGGCCGATGATGTCGTTGTGCAGGCCGATCGCGAGTCCGGGGGCCCCGGCCCGGGTGAACTCCTCGGCGAGGACGGCGCTGTAGCGGAAGTCGTCGCTGCCGCCGCCTCCGTACTCCTCCGGGACGGCGAGCCCCAGCAGTCCCGCGCGTCCGGCGGCGAGCCAGGCGTCGCGGGAGACGATGCCGTCCTGCTCCCACTGCTCGTAGTACGGGAGGACCTCCTTGGCCAGGAAGGCCCGGACGGTCTCGCGGAAGGCGTCGTGCTCCTCGGTGAAGATCTGCCGTTGCACGGGGGCTCCTAGTAGGTGTCGGTTGATTCGGCGGGCCGCAGCGCGGGGACGTCCCAGTCCGCGGCGACGGCGGCCGTGTCGGCGCCGGGCAGGGCGGGCCCGCCGCGTACGGAGACGGGGGTGGCCGAGAAGCGCGGAGCCGGGGCGGGCTGGGTAAGGCCGCTGTGTTCGACGAAGGTGGAGCGGGCGACGAGGTGCGGGTGGTGCGGCGCTTCGGTGAGCGAGAGCACGGGGGCCACGCAGGCGTCGGTGCCGTCGAAGACCTCGGTCCACTCGGCGCGCGTACGGCTCAGGAAGCGCTCGGTGACGGCGGCGCGCAGCTCGTCCCAGCGGGCGAGGTCCCACCGGTCGGGGAAAGCGTCCGCGACGCCGAGGAGGCCGGCGAACTCCGCGTAAAACTTCTCCTCCAGCGGGCCGACCGCCATGTGGCCGCCGTCGGACGTGGCGTAGGTGCCGTAGAACGGGCAGCCGCCGTCGAGGAGGTTCGTGCCGCGCCGGTCCTGCCAGCTCCCGGCGGCCAGCATGCCGTGGATCATCGTGGCGAGATGGGCCGCGCCGTCCACGATGGCGGCGTCGACGACCTGCCCCTCACCGTGGGCGCGGGCGTGCTGGAGGGCGGCGAGGACGCCGACGACGAGGTAGAGCGAGCCGCCCGCGTAGTCGCCGACGAGGTTGGCGGGGACCACGGGCGGTTCGTCCGGCTTGCCGATCATGGACAGGGTGCCGGTGAGCGCGAGGTAGGCGATGTCGTGTCCGGCGCGCTCGGCGAGCGGCCCGTCCTGGCCCCAGCCGGTCATCCGGCCGTAGACGAGCTTCGGGTTGCGGGCGAGGCAGGCGTCGGGTCCGACGCCGAGGCGTTCGGCGACGCCGGGGCGGTAGCCCTCGACCAGGATGTCGGCGCGTTCGACGAGGTCCAGGACGCGGGCCGGCCCCGCGTCGCTCTTGAGGTCGAGGAGGACGGAGCGCTTGTTGCGGTTGGTGAGGTCGGAAGCGGGATCGATGCCGAGCCCCGCGCCGCCGGGACGGTCCACGCGTACGACGTCGGCCCCGAGGTCCGCCAGCAGCATCGCCGCGAACGGTCCGGGGCCGATGCCCGCCAGTTCGACGACGCGGACACCGGTCAGCGGACCGTGCCCGGGCCTTGGGCCTTTCGCCATCTGTGAGCCCCCCAGAGGTGTGACACAACCGATGTAACATCAGTGATGCTAAGAACGTGCCCCGCTCCGCACAACCCCTCGGGCCGAGCAAGCGCTTAGTTTTTTCCCTCGATCCTCTCGCATCCGGCCTGCCCGGCCGGGCGCCGCCACGTCGCTCTCCGCTAACCTCTGCCTGCCACGTCGGCACCCGGCTCGCAGCGGAGGTACTCGTGAACAGGCAGAACGACGCGACACGCCCCTTGGACGTCGTCCTCTTCGGTGCCACCGGCTTCGTGGGGACGCTCACGGCCGAGTACCTGGCGGCCCACGCCCCCGCCGGCCTGCGCTGGGCGCTGGCCGGTCGCAGCCGGGCCAAGCTGGAGGGGCTGCGTGCGCGGCTCACCGCGATCGCACCCGGCTGCGCGGAGCTGCCGCTGCTGGAGACGGACGCGGACGACGCGGAGGCCCTGGCGGAACTGGCCGCCTCCACCCGGGTGGTGGCCACGACGGTGGGGCCGTACATCCGTTACGGCGAGAAGCTCGTCGCCGCGTGCGCGGAGGCCGGGACGGATTACGCGGACCTCACGGGCGAGGCGGAGTTCATCGACCGGACCTACCTGGAGCACGACACACGGGCCCGTGAGACGGGGGCGCGCATCGTGCACGCCTGCGGCTTCGACTCCGTCCCCCACGACCTGGGGGCGTACTTCACCGTCCAACAACTGCCCGAGGACGTCCCCCTCACCGTCGACGGCTTCGTCCGTACCGACGCGGTGTTCTCCGGCGGGACGTTCGCCTCGGCACTGACCGCGATGGGCCGGGGCCCGCAGCTGCTGGCCGCCGCCCGGGAACGCCGGCTGCACGAACCGCGCCTGGTGGGCCGACGGGTCCGCACCCCGGTGGGCTCCCCGCACTTCAGCGGGTCCGTCGGCACCTGGGCGCTGCCGCTGCCGACGGTGGACCCGACGATCGTGGGCCGCTCGGCGCGGTCGCTGGAGCGGTACGGCCCCGACTTCCGCTACCGGCACTTCGCCTCGGTCAAGACGCTGCCGATGGCACTCGGCGCCCCGGTGGCGATCGGTGCGCTGGTGGCCGCCGCGCAGGTGGAGGGCGTCCGGGAGTGGCTGATGGGGCGTTACGAGCCGGGGCAGGGGCCGGACGAGGAACGCCGTGAGCGGAGCTGGTTCACCATCCGCTTCGTCGGCGAGGGCGGTGGACGGCGCGTCTTCACCGAGGTGTCGGGCGGCGACCCGGGTTACGGGGAGACGGCGAAGATCCTCGCCGAGTCGGCGGTGTGCCTGGCCCTGGACGAGCTGCCGGAGACCTCGGGGCAGGTGACCACGGCGGTGGCCATGGGCGACGCGCTCCTGGACCGGCTGACGGCGGCGGGACTGCGGTTCCGGGTGGCGGCGGTGCGGTAGCCGGCGCCCCGGGGGCCGACCGGGGGCGTCTAGAAGATCCAGCCGGCCAGCGTGTAGAGCATCGCGCCCAGCCAGACAAGGCCGACGGCGCTCCCGAGCAGCATGCCGAGGGCCATACGGCGCTGAGCGGGGTCGAAGGGCGCGGCGGTGCGGACGGCTGCACGAGAGGCGTTCATGCGTTCTAGCCTGCCCAGCTGTACGGATCTACGCCATCCGTACGGGTACTCAGTTGCAAGACTGTTCCACGCCCGGGACCGTCACGCGGCGGGCGGCAGCTGTTCGCGTACCCACGACGGGTCCGGATTGGTGTGCGGCCGGTCCGCCACGAAGACGGTCGGCACGGTCTCGTCGCCGCCGTTGGCCGCCCGCACCTCGGCCGCTCCGGCCGGATCGCGCCAGATGTCGACCCAGTGCAGCCGGGAGGCGTCGCGGCCCAGCCGGAGGCGGAGCCGCAGACAGTACGTGCAGCCCGGACGCCAGTAGACGACCGGGCGGCCGTCGGCCGCGCTGCGCCGCCGGGCCTCGGCGGCGGGGACCGGCCTCGGGAAGACCAGGGGCGAGGTCATCCCGGCGAACAGCACGAACAGCACGAGAAGTGCGGCCGCCATGACGGGGTCGCCGCCGCGGGCGGACCCCGTCGCGACGGCGGCGCCGCTGAGCACCAACAGGACCGGCGACATCCACACACGCGTCATGACGACGCACGCTATCCCCGCGCGACCCCGCCCATCGAGGCGGGCCGCCCGCCGGGGCCTCGGGGCCGCGTCAGGCGGTCGCTTCCCGCAGGGTCTGCCGGCACAGGGCGTCCGCCCGGCGGGTGCTCTCCGGCTGGCGGAACCGGCCGGCGAGGCGGAGCGTGTGGGCGCAGGCGTTGTCGAGGCTGATGCGGTGGCCCACCGAGACGAACACCGGGTTGGTGTTCTCCTGGGTGCGCAGCGCCCGGCCGACCACCTCTTCGCCGTCCAGCAGCGGCGAGAAGTCGCCGCGCCGGGGGCCGGGGGCCTCGTACGTGAACGTGAACGGGTTCTTGCCGACGCCTATCACCGGCAGACCGGTCAGCACGCCCAGGTGACTGGCGAGTCCGAAGCGGCGCGGGTGCGCCAGACCGTAGCCGTCGCAGATGACGAGGCCCGGGTCGACGCTCAGCCCCTCCAGGGCCTCCAGCGCCGTCGGGATCTCCCGGAAGGCCAGCAGCCCGGGGACGTAAGGGAAGGTGATCCGGCCGACGGCGGTGGCCTCGTCGATCGTCTCCAGGGTCACGGCGTCCAGCACCACGGCCGCCGCGACGACGACGTCCTTCACGTCGTCGTAGGCCACGTCCACCCCGGTGACCAGCCCGGTTCCCGGCTCCGGTCCCGCCTCGTCCAGGATCACCCGGCCGCGCAGCCGGTCCTGGATCTCCCGGCCCTCGGCTTCGTCGGCGGGGGTCTCGTGGGCGGGGTTGGGGGAGGTCGTCATGTCCGGAAGCTTATGCGGTGACGGGTCGGCGTCCGTTACGCGGTGCGCGGTGGGGCCCCGGAGCGGGCGGCCGGAATCCCGTAGCCTGACGATCATGTTCGTACTCGAATTGACCTACACCGCTCCGGTCGAACGCGTCGACGCGCTGATGCGGGAGCACATCGCCTGGCTCGACGAGCAGTACGCGGCGGGCGTCTTCATCGCCTCGGGCCGCAAGAACCCCCGGGACGGCGGAGTGATCCTGGCCGTCGGGGAGGACCGGGCGGAGATCGAGAAGACCGCGGCGGGCGACCCGTTCGCCGAGCACGGTGTGTGCGCGTACCGGATCACCGAGTTCATCGCCACCAGGACGGCGCCCGGACTCGCTCCGTACCAGCAGCCGTTGCCGTAGCGGGCGGCCGGGCCCCGTCCGCTCCCGGTCCGGACGCGGCCGATGAGTTTCCGGGGCGGGGGCGGTCTGCACGGGTATGGAAACGTACACACTCAAGACAGCCGGCGCCGACCTCGTCCACGACGTTCGCGGGCCCCTGCCGACCGCTGACGGCCGCCCGCCGTTGTTCATGATCGGGCAGCCCATGGACGCCACCGGGTTCGTCGCGCTCGCGGCGCGCTTCCCCGGGCGGACCGTCGTCACTTACGACCCGCGGGGGCTCGGCCGCAGCATCCGTAAGGACGGGCGGACCGACCACACGCCCGAGACCCAGGCCGACGACGTGCACGCGGTCATCGAGGCGCTCGGGGCCGGGCCGGTCGAGATGTTCGCCAGCAGCGGTGGGGCGGTCACCGCTCTCGCCCTCGTGGCGCGCCACCCCGGCGATGTGACCACTCTCGTCGCACACGAGCCCCCGCTCATCACGCTCACCCCGGACGGCCCGGCGGCCGTCCGGGCGCGGGCCGGGGTCCGGGACGCGTACGAGACGCGGGGGTGGGGGGCCGGGATGGCCGCGTTCGTGGCGATGACCTCGTGGGAGGGCGAGTTCACCGACGCGTACTTCGCACAGCCCGCGCCCGATCCCGCCGCGTTCGGCATGCCCACCGAGGACGACGGCTCGCGCGACGACCCGCTGCTGTCCGACCGGTCGTGGGCGATCAGCGACTACCGGCCGGACGTCGACGCCCTCGCCGCGGCCGCCACCCGCGTGGTGATCGCCGTGGGCGAGGAGTCCCGGAGCGTGCAGACCGGGCGGACGTCCGCCGCGACCGCCGAACTGCTCGGGCAGCGGGTGACCGTCTTCCCGAGCCATCACGGCGGCTTCCTCGACGGGGAGTTCGGCTATCCGGGGAAGCCGGACGAGTTCGGGCAGCGGCTGCGGGAGGTACTCGACGCCTCGTGAGGCTCCGGTACCTCGGGCGGCGACCGCACCACAGCCCCGGCTCCGACACCGCGAAAGCGGCAAGACCCGAAACCTGGCAGGAGCCTCCTCGTTGCGCGGGGTATGGCACGCAAACAAGCAGACCCGACTGCCCGACGGGCACGTGAGGCGGCCCGCAGGGCGGCGGCCGCGCAGCGCATCGGACCCCGCCCGCTCAGAGCACCGCGCCCGCGCCGGCCGAAGCTCCTGTTCGACCTCCAGCCGCCCGGGGTCTTCTACACCGACTGGGAGATCCCCGTCGGCACGGACACCGGGGTCATGGGCCAGGTCATCGACCAATTCGGGGCCGACTCCGCCGAGGCCGCCACCATGCGGATCCTGTTGTACTTCCGGAGAATCTACGGTCCGAACATCCCGCTGGGCGCGATCGGGCAGCTGGAACTTCTGCTGGACGAGACGGATCTGCTGACGCGGCTCTCCCCCGGGCCGGACGTCACCGCCGACGATGCCCGTGAATCGGTGCATTTCCTGCACGCCCACGGCAGGATCCTCATCGCCGACGACGGCTCCCTGTGGATGACGGTCCCTCCGGGAACCCCGAACTCCGCGCCGGACGGCACGTGGTCGTTCGTGGAACAGAAGGTCCGGGCACCGGCGGAACGCGTCGACGCGGCCACCTGACCTCACGCCGTCCGGCCCCGAGGCCCGGGCGCGGCCGCCGGTGTGATCGCGGCCGGCCCGGCCCGTCCGGGGTGCGTCGCCGCCGAACGGGCAGGAGAGCGGGGGTGCGCGAGGTCCGGGCGGGACCGGCGGGAGCCGGTGACGCAGCTCACGCCGCGCGCCGGTGCACGAAACGAGGAGTTCCGTCGTCTACTCCAATGCCGGGAACCGTTCACCCGGCCGCGCGAGAGGGAGCAGGTCTTGTCCAGCGTTATCGAGCAGTCCGTGCAGGCCCGCATGGTCGCGTCCGCACCGCGGATGGAGACCCTGCCCGCCACTCTTCAGTACGACCGCCAGTACCCCTTCGCCGTACGCATGGCGTTCCCGGCCCCAGCGACCCTGGAAGGCACCGAGGTGTCCTGGGAGTTCTCCCGCGAGCTGCTGACCACCGGGGTGGACTCCCCCGCCGGGCAGGGAGACGTACGCGTACGGCCGTTCGGGTACGAGCGGACCGTGCTGGAGTTCCACGCCCCCGAGGGCATCGCCATGGTCCATGTGCGCACCGAGGAGCTGCGGCGTTTCCTCCAGCGGGCGCAGGAGCTCGTTCCGATGGGCGACGAGCACCGGTATCTGGACCTGGACCGGGGTCTGACCGATCTGCTCGGCGGTCCTCGCTGACCTCGTAAATCCGGTTGCCGGGCCCGCGCCCCCGGCCCTACCTTCGTGACGGTTCCTGTTGTCGTCGATCGGAGTGGGACGTTGCTGATCTGAGGTCCTGTGCACACCGTGCAGCGCCCGCCGCGCCTTGCCGCGGCCCGGAGCGCCCGTGTGCGATCTCAGCTTCCGCCGACCGTCCCTGTCGTTCCCGACGTACAACGGGAGATCCGCATGTCTACCACCGACACCCACATCAGCTGTACCTCCCTCGCCTTCTCCTGGCCCGACGGCAGCGAGCTCTTCACCGGTCTCGACCTGGCCGTGGGGCCCGGCCGCACCGGTCTCATCGGCCTCAACGGCTGCGGCAAATCGACCCTGTTGCGCCTGTTCGCCGGTGACCTCGCCCCCCAGTCCGGTGTGATCAGGACCCGTGGCGAACTCGGCTACCTCCCCCAGAACCTGATCCTGGACACCGCGCTGCGGGTCGACGAGGTGCTCGGCGTCGCCGACCGGCGCACGGCGCTCGACGCGGTCGAGTCGGGCGACGTCCGGCCCGAGCACTTCGCGGTGATCGGCGACGACTGGGACATCGAGGAACGCTCCCTCGCCACCCTGGACGGGCTCGGCCTCGGCCACATCGGGCTCGACCGCGCCATCGGGGAGATGTCCGGCGGCGAGTGCGTCCTGCTGCGGCTGGCCGCTCTGCTGCTGGCGCGGCCCGGGGTGCTGCTGCTGGACGAGCCGACGAACAACCTGGACGCGTACGCCAGGCGGCGCCTCTACGACGCGGTCGACGCCTGGACCGGCGCGCTGCTCGTCGTCAGCCACGACAGGGAGCTGCTGGAACGGGTGGACCGAATCGCGGACCTGCGCGAGGGTTCGGTCACCTGGTACGGCGGGAACCTGTCGGCGTACGAGGAGGCGCTCGCCGTCGAGCAGGAGGCGGCGCAGCGCATGGTGCGCGTCGCCGAGTCGGACGTACAGCGTCAGAAGCGGGAACTGGCCGACGCCCACATGAAGTTGGCCCGGCGCAAGCGCTACGGGCAGAAGATGTGGGACACCAAGCGCGAGCCCAAGGTCGTCATGGGGCAGCGCAAGCGCTCCGCGCAGGAGTCGGCAGGCAAGCACCGCATCCTGCACACGGAGCGGCTGGCGGCTGCCAGGGAGCGTCTCGACGAGGCGGAGCTGGCGGTGCGGGAGGACGAGGAGATCCGGGTCGAGCTGCCGGGGACCCGGGTCCATCCGGGCAGCGAGGTGCTGCTGCTGCGCGATCCGGTGCCGCCCTACGGCCCGCCGCTACGCGGCGAGTTGATGGTGCGGGGTCCCGAGCGGATCGCGCTGACCGGTCGCAACGGGGCGGGCAAGACCGCACTGCTCCGGTTGATCGCGGGGCAGCTGACGCCCGCCTCGGGCGAGGCGACCCCCTTGGTCGCGACCGGGTTCCTGCCGCAGCGGCTGGACGTGCTGGACGACGCGTCGTCGGTGGTGCGGAACGTGGCACGGTCGGCTCCCGACCACACGGACAACGCCGTACGGGCACGGCTGGCCCGTTTCCTGTTCAAGGGGGCGGCGGCGGACCGCCCGGCGGGGACCCTTTCGGGCGGGGAGAGGTTCCGGGCGACGCTGGCGATGCTGCTCCTGGCCGACCCGCCGCCCCGGCTGCTGCTGCTCGACGAGCCGACGAACAGCCTCGACCTGGCGAGCGTACGGCGGCTGACCGAGGCGCTGGAGGCCTATGAGGGGGCGTTGATCGTGGCGAGCCACGACGTGCCGTTCCTGGAGTCGATCGGGGTCACCCGCTGGCTCCGGCTCGACGGCGGGCTGTCGGACACGACGGCCCGGGCGGTGCGCGACGGCCGCTGAGACCGGCCGGGCGGGGCGGTTGAGCCGGGGCACGGATCCAGGTGGCGCGGGCGGCTACTGATCCGGGCTCCGGCGGATCGCGTCGGCGAGCGTGCGCAGGCTCCGCAGGAAGCTCTCCCGGTCGAGGTCCGCCAGTTGTCCCAGCCAGGCCTCCTCGCCCCGCTGGATCTCATCCCTCACCGCGTCCCGGAGCCGGCGGCCCTCGGGAGTCAGGGAGAGCAGTCGGGCCCGGCGGTCCTGCGGGTCGGGCCTGCGCACGAGCAGATGGCGCGATTCCAGGTCGTCCAGCACGGTGATGATGCGGGTCTTGTCGGCGTTGATGGCGGCCGCCAGTGCGGCCTGGGTGCGCAGGGGCGTCTCACCGAGGGCCGACAGCACCACATATCCCCACATGCTCAGCCCATGCGCGTCCAGCACGGGTTGCTCGGCGGCCACCAGCGCCCGACCGAAGGGGACGACCATCGCGGCGAGGTCGGGACGGGGCTCGTTTTCGGCGGCGGCGTTCACAGTGCCGAATCTAAGCGTTGACAGATGATAAGCGCAAGCAGATCATCTGCACATGCCTACGAAAATCCTGAGGTCCTCCTGGACGGCCGGGCAGCTGGACGGCCTGCCCGGCCCGGTCCTGGTCAGCATCACCGACTTCGCCCCCCGCAGACGCCGCGATCTGCCCGGGATATACCGGGCGGCACGCCGCCTGTCCGCCGACTGGCAGGAGCTGGAGGGGGCGCACGGAATGTGGCTGTGGGCGGAGCGGACCGGCCGGCGATGCGGGGCTGTGGCCGTCTGGTGCGATCACCACGCTCTGCGCGGTTTCGTCGACTGGCCGCCGCACGTGGAGATCATGCGGACCTACCACGGTCGGGGGCGGCTGACCTCGACCACCTGGGACGCCGAGTCCTTTGCGCCGGGAGACGTCTGGGCGCGGTCGCGGGCTCGCCTGATGAGCGTGGGCGCGGACGGGTGACATCGGATCGCCCGGGAAAAGGGGACAGAAGCTGTCGGGTATACCGCCTAGCGTCGGCCTCATGGATCGCTTCCCCGAGCACGACGCGGAGCCGGGCACCTCTGGCTCCGCGCACCGCGACATCGTCATCACCGGCGCGCGCGAGAACAATCTGCGCGACGTCTCCCTCCGGATCCCCAAGGGCCGCATCACCGTCTTCACCGGCGTGTCCGGATCGGGCAAGTCGTCGGTCGTCTTCGACACGATCGCCGTGGAGTCGCAGCGGCAGCTGAACGAGACCTTCACCTCGTTCCTCCGCAACCGGCTGCCGAAGTACGAGCGGCCGCACGTCGAGTCCGTCGAGGACCTGTCGGTGGCCATCGTGATCGACCAGAAGCCGCTCGGCGGCAACGTCCGCTCCACGGTCGGCACGGCGACCGACATCTGGTCGGTGATCCGGGTGCTCTTCTCCCGCCGCGGGACCCCGAGCGCGGGCGGGGCGACCGCGTACTCGTTCAACGACCCCAGCGGGATGTGCCCGGAGTGCGACGGGGTGGGGCGCACGGTCCAGCTGGATCTCGACCGGGCGATCGACTGGTCGAAGTCGCTGAACGAGGGGGCGCTGCTGCTGCCCGGCCTGACGGTGGGCAGCTGGGAGTGGAATCTGTACGGGGGGTCGGGGCGCTTCGACAACGATCTGCCCCTGTCCGAGTTCGGCGAGGAGGAACGGCGGATCCTGCTGCACGGTTCCGGGTTCAGCGTTCGCATCGACATGCGGACCGGCTCGGCGGACATGAAGTTCGAGGGGGTCGTGACCCGGTTCGAGCGGCTGCACCTCAAGCGCGACACCGCCTCGCTGTCCGAGAAGCGGCGCGAGGCGGCCGCCCGGTTCACCGTGGAGCGGGTGTGCGGGGCCTGCGGCGGGGCACGGCTGAACGCGGCGGCGCTCGCCACCCGGATCGACGGTTTCTCGCCCGCCGACTACGGGCGGATGGAGGTCTCCGAACTCGTCGGCGTCCTGGAGCGGATCGACGATCCGGTGGGCGGGCCCATCGCCACCGCCGCCCGGGAACGGCTGGAGCGGCTGGTCGGCATCGGGCTCGGGTATCTGAGCCTGGACCGGGAGACCACGACCCTGTCGGGGGGCGAAGGTCAGCGCCTCAAGATGGTGCGGCACCTGGGCAGTTCGCTCACCGGGCTGACGTTCGTCTTCGACGAGCCCAGCGTCGGCCTGCATCCGCGCGATGTCGGGCGGCTGGGCGATCTGCTGGTGCGGCTGCGCGACAAGGGCAACACGGTGCTGGTCGTCGAGCACGACCCGGATGTGATGGCCGTCGCCGACCACGTCGTCGACATGGGGCCGCGGGCCGGGGCGGACGGCGGTCACATCGTCTTCGAGGGGACCTACGAGCGGCTGCGCGATGCCGACACGCTCACCGGCCGCGCGTTGCGCGGCCGCACCCCGCTCAAGGAGACCGTCCGCTCCCCCACCGGCCGGCTCGCGGTGTACGGGGCCGACCTGCACAACCTCAAGGGCCTGGACGTGGCGTTCCCCACCGGGGTGCTGACCGCGGTGACGGGGGTGGCGGGATCCGGGAAGTCGACCCTGGTGTCGCGGGTGTTCACGGCGGCGTACCCGGAGGCGGTGGTGATCGACCAGAGCGCGATCACGGCCTCGTCGCGCTCCACCCCCGCCTCGTACATCGGCGCGCTGGACGCCATCCGCAAGGTGTTCGCCCGGGAGAACGGCGTGGACGCGGGTCTGTTCAGCTTCAACTCCGCCGGGGCCTGCGCGGGTTGCTCGGGCCGTGGAGAGATCTCGACCGACCTGGCGTTCATGGATCCGGTCACCACGACCTGCCCGGAGTGCGAGGGCCGCCGCTTCCACGACGATGTGCTGAAGCACCGGGTCTCCGGCCGGTCGATCGTGGACGTCCTGGACATGACGGCGGCGCGGGCGGCCGGGCTGTTCGAGGATCCGGTGCTGCTGCGGAAGCTGCGCACCCTCGACGCGGTCGGCCTCACCTACCTCACCCTGGGGCAGCCGCTCTCCTCCCTGTCGGGCGGCGAGCGTCAGCGGATCAAGCTCGCCACCCAGCTGCACCGCACCTCCAGCGTGTACGTGCTGGACGAGCCGACGACCGGGCTGCACCTGGCGGACACGGGCACGCTGGTGGATCTGCTGGACCGGCTGGTCGACGCGGGGAACACGGTGATCTGCGTGGAGCACAACCTGGATGTGGTCAAGCGGGCGGACTGGGTGATCGACCTCGGTCCGGACGGCGGCAAGGGCGGCGGGGAGCTGGTCTTCGAGGGGACGCCCGCCGATCTGCTCGCTCATCCGACGTCCGTCACCGGCCACTATCTGCGCCGGGATCCGGGGGTGGGACCACGCCCGGGCACCGGGGCGGAGCGGCCTCGGAACCCAGGGGTGGAGCAACCCATTCCGGAACGGTGAAACGGGGCCCGGAAAGGCCAGGGGAGGGCTCTCGCACACCCCCTCACCTGGCCGGATGACTCCGTGTGTCCGGCCGTTCCCGGGGGCGGGCTTGGCTTTGGCCTTACGGTCGCCTTAACCTACGGTCACGTAACCTACGAAGCCGTAGGTAATTCTCCCGTCCCCAGGAGCTCCCCGTGACGATCACCTCTCCCCACCTCGGCAGTTCGAAGGCGTGGACCGACGCCCAACTGCTGTACGCGCTGGAAGAGGTGGTGGAGAAGGAACTCAACCGCCATCTCAAGGTCGCCAAGGACTGGATGCCCCACGAGTACGTCCCCTTCTCCGACGGCCGGAACTTCCCCGGCGTCTTCGAGGACGGCGAGGCGTGGACGGCCGACCAGTCCAAGGTCACCGACATCGGCAAGATCGCCCTCGTGGTGAACCTCCTCACCGAGGACAACCTCCCCAGCTACCACCACGAGATCGCCTCCCTCTTCGGCCGCGACGGCGCGTGGGGCACCTGGGTGCACCGCTGGACCGCCGAGGAGGGCCGCCACGGCATCGTGATGCGCGACTACCTGCTCACCTCGCGCGCCGTGGACCCGGACAAGCTGGAGCAGTTCCGCATGGCGCACATGGCGGAGGGCTTCGAGTCGGACAACCGGCACTCGATGCTGCACTCCGTCGCGTACGTCGCCTTCCAGGAGCTGGCCACCCGCGTCTCGCACCGCAACACCGGCCACCAGTCCGGCGACCCGGTCTGCGACCGGATGCTGGCCCGGATCGCGACCGACGAGAACCTCCACATGGTCTTCTACCGCAATCTCCTGGGCGCCGCCTTCGAGCTGGCCCCGGACCTGACCATGCAGGCCGTGCGCGACGTCGTCGTCGACTTCCGGATGCCCGGACACGGCATGCCCGGCTTCGAGCGGGCCGCCGCGCAGATGGCGATCGGCGAGATCTACAACATGCGCATCCACCACGACGACGTGATCCAGCCCGTGCTGCGCTTCCTGAAGGTCATGGACGTCGACGGGCTCGGCCCGGAGGGTGCGAAGGCCCAGGAGGAGCTCGGTCTGTACATGAGCGGGCTGGACAGCGAGGCGTCGAAGTTCGACGAGAAGCTCGCCGCCCGCAAGGCCCGGATGGTGGCGCGCGGCCGCGCCTGATCCCCACCCGGGGCCCTGATGCGTCAGGTGCCCCGGGCCCGCCGGATCCAGGACGCCCCTACTCCTCGGCGGTGGCCTCGGCGTACGCCACGTCGCGCACGTCGCCCGAGGTGTGCTGGCGGAGCATCCGCAGCTGGGTGCGCCACGGCCCGGTCCACCCGGTGCGCAGGCCGCACGCCACGGTCAGTTCCGCGGCGAGGAGCCCCTCGGCCGGATCCCCCGTCCCCGCCAGCCGTGCGACGACAAGCAGCAGGGTGTCCGGGTCGCCGGCCTCCGCCCCCTGGTATCCGGCGACCCGCCTGCCGACCGTTGCCGCGGTCCTGGCGGCGAGTGCGGGGCGGCCGCCGTGCAGGGCGGCCAGCGCGACCAGCTCGGTGTGCAGGGTGTCCGGGTCCCCCGCCAGGTCCAGGGAGCGCGAGAGCAGGGCGACGGCGTCCGGCACGAGGTCGCGGTGCGCGGCCAGGGTCCGGCCCGCGGCGGCGAGCACCACCGAGGCGGGCCGGTTGTTCGGACCGGCCCGCAGTGACAGCGTCCGGGCCACATGGCCGAGCCGCCGGCGGGCGGGCCGGTCGCGCTCCGCCCCGGCGTCGTCCGCGGTCTCGCCGGTGGCCAGCAGCGACAGGGCGCGGACCAGGGCCCCGACCGTATCCGGGGTGGTCAGGGCCGCGTCCACGAGGGCGTCGGCGGCCGGGCGCCATCTCCCCCGCCGGTCCAGGTCGGTGACCGCGTCGACCAGGGCGGCGGCGGCCCCGGGAGCCCACGGCAGGAACGGGACGAGCGCACGGTGGGCGAGGTCGGCGACCTGGTCGTCGTCCCCCTTGCACACATGGTGGATGAGCGCGGCGTAGCGGTCCCGGAAGCGGGGTTCCACCTCCATGGGGCACACCCGCAGCAGTGCGACGCGCAGCGCACGCTCCCCCAGCGCCGCGTCCTTCGTCATCTTCCATACGCGTACGTCGCCGAGCAGCGGCGTTCCGGCGGCCACACAGGCGGCCCGCACGTCGAGGTGCTGGCCGGGCTGCCCGTACGCGTCGGCGAGGAGGCCGGCCGCCTCCGCGCGGGGCAGCAGGGCGGCGGCGAGGCGGACCATCTCCTTGCGGCTTGTCACCTTGCCGGTGCCGGGACCCGTGCGGGCGGCGAGCAGGGGGGCCAGCCGGGAGGGTCGGGTGTGCGCGGCGGCGCGGCCCGCCGCGTACACGGCGACGCGGGCCCGGTCGTCGCCCGCGTGGGCGAGCAGCTCGGGCAGGGACTCGGCGGGCCGGTCGGTGTGGGCGAGCGCGGCGAGCGCGGCCTCCGCGAGCACCACGTCCCGGTCGTCGGTCCAGGCGCGTACGGCGTCGGCGCCCCGCCCGGGTATGCGGGCGAGCTGCCCCAGGGCGGCGGTGCGCAGATACAGCGGCAGCTTCTCGTCCGTGACCGTGCGCTCCACCGCGCGCTGTGCGGAACGCTGCTGACGGGGCGTCCAGCGCTCGGCTCCGGCGACCTCGACGGTCCATGGCGCTCCGGGCGCGAGGAACCGGCCCCGGGGCGGTGTCCCGTCGAGGTACGCCGCCAGCAGGTCCGTCCGCCGGCGGCTCACGACGCGCCGGACGTCGGGGAGCGCGATGGCGGAGGGGTGCCGGGCGAGCAGCGATTCGGCCCGCTCGTCCCGGCCGGCCGGGGCCCTGAGCCACAGGGCGGCGGCGGTCCGGGCGGCCGTGGCGTCCCCGTAGTTCACCGCCTGCCACAGCAGGTCCTGGAGGCCGGGCATGGCGTCGGCGCGACGGCCCACGGCGCGGGCCAGGGCCAGGACGAGGCCGTAGTCGGAGCGTTCCGCGCCCGCTTCCAGCCAGGGCCGCAGCGCGTCGAAGACGGTGTGCTCCTGGCCCCGGCGCAGCGTCCGGTCCAGTCGGCCGAAGTCCGCGCTGCCGCTGGTGCCGGTGATCCGGACCAGGGTGCGCAGCGCCCAGTTGAGCAGGTCGCGCTGGCCGGTCACCGCGTGTTCGCGCAGCGCGCCGACGGCCAGGGAGCCGAGGACGGAGCGGGTGGCCGCCGAGGAGTCGCGGGCCTCCACGGCGTCGGCGGCGATGCGGTCGAGCAGCGGTTCCACCGCGTCGGTGAAGAGCGCGGGCCGCACCCCGGCCAGGGCGGTGAGGGCGGTGGAGCGGACGGGGTCCTGCTCGTTGCGCAGCCGCAGCAGGTCCTCCAGCACGGTGGCGACGGTGGCCGGATCGCCGGAGCGGCCCGCGCCGGCGACGAGCAGCGCCCACGCCGTGGCGCGGTCGTCGGCGGCGGGCCCGCGGGTGGCGGTCAGGAGCTGTTCGCGTCCCTCGTCGACGGGGAGGTGGGACACGGCGTCGAGGACGGCGGCGTCGTCACCGCGGGCACGGGCCCGGTCCGCCGCCCGCCGGGCCACGGCCGCGACCCGGTTACGGGGCAGCGCGTCCAGGAGCCGGGTGTCGACGGTGGCCGTCGGTGCTCCCTCGCCCCTCTCCTCGGTGACCGCCTCGTGGAGTGCGGCGCGACGGCCGGGCGGCAGGGCGCGGAGGATCCTGGGCCCCGGGCCCGCCGGGTCCGCGGCACTGAGGGCCAGTTCGACGAGAAGGGTGTCGGGCAGGGCGCGGACGAGGCGGCGCAGCTGGGTTCCGCTGAGTACGTGGAGCACCCGTGCGCAGACGTCCGGCCTGATGGCGAGGCGGGCGAGCCTGACCGGATCGGCTGCGACGAGATGCCCGAGGGGGGCGCCCAGCACCACCGGGAGCCGGGTGGGGCCGAACCGTTCGAGGAGGTCGAGCACCCGGTGCGGAAGAGCCCGGGTCGCGGCGACGATGCCCCGGGGGTGCCCGTACCCGTGCCACCAGGCGTCCCGGGCCGTCACGGGGAGGCCGGCCAGTTCTTCCTCGGCGGAGTCCAGGACCGGTCCGGGGTGGTGGTGGCCGAGCGAGGACCAGCAGGCCGTCGAGCGCCGCAGTTCGGGCAGCAGCGTCCTGACCGTCGTGGCCGAGCACCCGGGCAGCAGGCGGGCCGCCTCGATGTCGCCGTGGGTGTCGCGCTCGGCGAGCACCAGGCGGTCGGCGAGTGCGGTGCGGCGGTCGGCGACGATCGCCCGCACGAGGTGGCGGCGCACGGCGGCGGGCGCGTCGGCGAAGGCCCTCTCGTACGCCGTGTCCGGCACCCCGAGCGTCCGCGCCGCGCGCAGGGCGTGCCCGCGCACGACGGCGTCCTCGTCGGCGAGACGCGCCCCGATCCACTCGGCGTCCCGGCCGACCGCGGCGGCGATCACCGCGATCCGGCGCTCGTACGGATCGCCGTCCTCCAGTTCGTCGAGGACGGCGCGCAGCGACCCCTGGTCGGCCAGTCGGCTCGCTCTGACCGCCAGTTCGCTCATGCGCCCCACGTGGGACAGCGGTTCGAGCGCGTCGAGCAGGGCGGCGGCGAGGACGAGGGGCGGTGCGTCGGTCATGGCCCGATTGTGCCGGGCCCGCCCCGAACACCCCAGGGGTTTACGGTGCGAGAGTGCGTGCCGGACGCCGCGGGCCAGACGAGACTTTGGCCTTTCGCGGTGTTCAGCCCCGGTCGCGGCCTTCTCTGCGCAGCCGCTCGCGCTCCTTCTCCGACAGCCCGCCCCAGACGCCGAACCGCTCGTCGTTGGCGAGGGCGTACTCCAGGCAGGCCAGTCGGCCTTCGCAGGCGTTGCACAGCTGCTTGGCCTCGCGGGTCGAACTGCCCGGGGCCGGGAAGAAGAACTCGGGCCCGGCCTGCGCGCACAACGCGGACTCCTGCCAGGCGAGCGCGTCGTCGGTCACGGTGTTGATCAGCATGGTGCACACGGTGCCCGGTGGCGATAAACAACTGATCAACGATTCATCAATTCGCTCCGAGGGCGGCCACGGAGCACTCGCCGGAGCCTCCGGGACCGCGGTACCCGCCCGTGGCTACTGCCTCGGCTCGGGCCTCATGACCGCGAAGACCGCCCCGTACGGATCGGCGACGTTGGCCATCTTGCCGACACCGGGCACGTCCATGGCGGCCAGGGTCTCCGTGCCGCCGAGCCGCTTGGCCTCGGCCACCGTGGCGTCGACGTCGGCCACGGCGAAGTACGGCAGCCAGTGCGGGCCCCGGGCGGCCTCGGACGGGACGTCGCCCATCCGGACCAGGCCGCCGAACGACGCGTCCGGGCCGGCCCCGGCCGGGTGGACGGTGGTGTAGGTGTAGTCGGTGCCCTCCACCTTCAACTGGTCGGTCCCCCAGCCGAAGACGGTTCCGAAGAAGGCGGCCGCCGCCGGGACGTCGGAGGTGTACAGCTCGGCCCAGAGGAACGAGCCGGGCTCCTGGACGACGCCGAAGCCGGGATGCTCCTTCGGCTGCCAGGCGCCGAAGTACGCCCCGGCCGGGTCCGTGAAGCCGCCCACGCTGCCGAAGTCCAGGACGTCCATCGGCTCGAACGCGGCGGCGCCGCCTGCCCGCTCCACCGCCGCGGCGGTGGCGGCGATGTCGGGTGACTGGAAGGAGACCGACCAGGCGCTGGGCGACTCCTCCTCCGACACCGTCATCACACCGCCGACGTACCGGCCGTCCAGGGTGAGCATTCCGTAGCCGCCGACCTCGGGGCCGCCGGGGATCAGGCCCCACCCGAACAGCTCCCGGTAGAAGGCGGTGGCCCCGTCGAGGTCGGGGGTGCCGAGATCGACCCAGTTGGGCGCTCCGTCGAGGAAGGTGGGGCTGATCATGGCGTGCTCCTCAGTCGGTCCGGGTGATCCTGCTCGTCCTGTGCTGCCGGGTGGTTCCTCTCGTTCCGAGTCTTGCACCGGGCACCGATGACCGCAGTCCGCGCGGGGCCGACCGGGGTGCGATACACCGGCGGAGCCGCGGGGCCCCGGCTCCGGGCGGTCCGGTGGGAGCCGGGGCCGACGGTGATCGCTTCTGTCACGCGGCTCAGCGTAGACAGCGCCGGGGTGCCGGGGCGAAGCGTTGGACCGGCGCGTCGTCCCCGCCGTCGGGCGATGGTCGTTCAGCGCCGTACGTCGAGGGACGGCAGCACGGTCTCGGCGACGCGGTAGGCCTCCTCCAGCAGGGGGTTGCCGGACAGGATGAAGGTGTCGACGCCCAAGTCCTGCAATTCCCGCAGGCGTTCGACGACCTGGGCAGTTGAGCCGACGACCGCCGTGCCGGGACCTGGTCGGAAGAGGCTCATGCCCGGCCACATGTTGGGGTGGACCTCCAGCTCCCGTACGCGGGCGGGGACCCCGCCGCCGTGCTGGCGGAACTGCCGCTGCCGGCCGACGCCGTCCTCGGTGTCGCGGACGATGAGGTGCAGCCGCAGCCCGACGCGCAGGGTACGTCCGTGGGCGGCGGCCCGCGCCCTGACCCGCTCCAGCTTCTCCTTCAGCAGGTGCGGCGGCTCGCCCCAGGCGAGGAAGACGTCGACGTGTTCGGCGGCCATCTCGATGCCGGGGTCCGAGGAGCCGCCGAACCAGAGCGGGATGTGCGGGTCCTGGACGGGCTTCAGCTCGCGGAAGGACGCGCCCGCGTCCCTCAGGTCGTAGAAGCGGCCCCGGTGGTCGAGCACCTCGCCCGCGGTGGGCCGCTTGACGATCGACCAGTACTCGGCGCTCAGCTCGTACCGCTCGTCGTGCTCCACATGGAGCCCGAGATCAGTCCCGGGTGGACGGCGAGCAGCGGCTTGAACCGGGTGCTGGTGGACGCGGCCAGCGCACTGCCGAGGGGCCAGACGTCGTAGAGGTCGGTGGCGAGCAACGCGCCGCTGTAGCCGAGCTGTTCGACCGTTCCGGCGAGCCTGCTGAGATAGCCGAGGTCGACGGGGCGCCGGCCGGCCGGCTCCCAGGGGTAGGCGCCTTCGCGCGGGATGATGTACCACAGGACTTCGGCTGCCATGTCCCTCAGACCGCCTTGGTGGGTGCGTGGGCGACGGCGTCCGCCACGGTGACCGGGCGCTCGATGAAGCCGGTGCGGTGGAAGATGTCGGCGGCCTCCTGCTGTTCGGCGAGGAACGCGTCGCCGACCGCCTCGATCCGCCACGGCAGGGCGGCCAGGGCGCTCTCCCGAGTGCCCGCCGGGGCGTAGCGCCCTGCCGTCCGACGCGTCGCGCGACTGTTGGGGGGCAGCTGTGCACGCCCGGGGGCTGTCGGCGGTGCGTGGCACGATGGCGGGACAGCCGACGGAGCGGTTCCCGGGGCGGTGAGACACCGGCACCGGAGCGGCGGGACACCCACTCCGGGAACAGAAGGACGTACATGAAGCAGAGCGGGGCGGCGGGCGGCACGGCCCTCGGGACACTCGCGCACGGGGCCGCCGCGAGCCCGGTGCCGACAGGCGGCCCGGTCCGGGAGCTGCTCGCGCGGGCGGAGCGGCTCCTGGAGAGCGCCCGAGCCGTGCCGGCGGACCGGGGAGCCGCCGTGGACGCCGTGCGTTCCGTGCTCGATCCGCTGCTCGACTCCCTGGTGGGCCGGGAGCTGGCCGCGATCCCCGTATCCCGGCTCAAGGACGTCACCGAGGGGCGGCTGCGTCTCGGTGCGCTGGAGCAGGCCGGGTTCGGCACGGTCGGGCAGGTCCACGGCACGAACCGCTACGAGCTCCGGCAGCTCCCCGGCGTCGGCGCCCACACCGCGGATCAGGCGCTGGCCGCCGCCGCGCAGATCGCCCACGCCGTGCGGGACACCGTCTCGGTGCGGATCGACGTGGACGCCCCGGACGACACCAGCACCGCACTGGTCGTCGCCCTGCACCGGCTGGCCGAGGCCGGTACGGACGCGCGGCGGGCGGTGGACGCGGCCCGTCGGCTCGCCGAGCGGCTCGGCCCTCCGGTGGCGGCGGCCGCACCGGCCGGGAGCCGGCTGCGCATGCTGTTCACGGGACGGGAGGCGCGGGCGCGGGCGCGCGAGGCCGTCGGCTCGGTGCACGCGGCCCTGGCGGACGCCGTGGAGCGGGAGCTGCCGGTGCTCTTCGCCCAGGCGTCGGCCGACCTGCTGCGGTCACCGGCGTCGCCGGCCGAGGCCTGGGTGGACTTCGAGCTGCGGTCCGCCGAGTACTACAGCCTGCTCGCCGAGCTGTCCGGCAGCGGTCCGGACCGGGACGCCGCCGAGGGGTTCCTGCCCGCCGGGATCGCGGACCAGGTACGCGCGCTGCGCCTGGACGACACGCATCTGCGGGTGTCCCTGCGCGGCTATCAGGCGTTCGGGGCGCGCTTCGCACTGGCGCAGAAGCGGGTCGTCATCGGGGACGAGATGGGGCTCGGCAAGACCGTGCAGGCCATCGCGGCGCTCGCCCATCTCGCCGCCCACGGCGAAAGCCACTTCCTCGTGGTCTGCCCGGCGAGCGTGCTGATCAACTGGACGCGGGAGATCCGGGCCCGCTCCACCCTGCGCGCCGTGCCGGTGCACGGTGCGGAGCGGACCGAGGCGTTCGCGGACTGGCGGGAGAACGGCGGGGTGGCGGTGACCACGTTCGACGCGTTGCACCTGCTGCCCGAGGCGGCGGCCTCGGTGCGGCCCGGGATGCTGGTCGTGGACGAGGCCCACTTCGTGAAGAACCCCGCGGCCCGACGGTCGCGGGCGGTCGCCGGCTGGGCGGACCACGTGGAGCGGGTGCTGTTCCTCACGGGCACCCCGATGGAGAACCGGGTCGAGGAGTTCCGCAGCCTCGTGCGCCAGCTCCGCCCCGAACTCGCGCCGTCGGTCAGCGGTACGCACGGCGCGGCCGGTTCGCGGGCCTTCCGCCGGGCCGTCGCCCCCGCCTATCTCCGCCGCAACCAGGTCGACGTGCTGGCCGAACTCCCGGCGCTGGTCCACGTGGACGAGTGGGAGGAGTTCGGTGCCGAGGACCGGGACGCCTACCGGGAGGCGGTCGCCTCGGGGCGGTTCATGCGGATGCGCCGGGCCGCCTACGCCGTTCCCGGGTCCTCCGTCAAGCTGGAGCGGCTGCGCGAGCTGGTCGACGAGGCCCGGGAGACCGGCCTGAAGGTGGTCGTCTTCTCCTATTTCCGCGAGGTCCTCGCGACGGTCGGCGAAGCCCTGGGCCCGGACGCCTTCGGGCCGCTCGCCGGGAGCGTCCCGCCGGCCCGGCGGCAGGAGCTCGTCGACGCCTTCTCCGCCGTGGACGGGCACGCGGTGCTGCTGAGCCAGATCCAGGCCGGGGGCACCGGTCTGAACATGCAGGCCGCCTCCGTGGTCATCCTGTGCGAGCCGCAGATCAAACCCACGCTGGAACACCAGGCGGTGGCCCGTGCGCACCGGATGGGCCAGGTGCGCGCGGTCCAGGTGCACCGGCTGCTGGCCACGGACAGCGTCGACCAGCGCCTGGTAGAGCTGCTGGCCCGCAAGGACCGGCTCTTCGACGCATACGCCCGGCGCAGCGACCTGGCACAGACCACCCCGGACGCGGTGGACGTCTCCGACGCCGAACTGGCCCGGCGCATCGTCGAGGAGGAGCAGCAGCGGTTCGCGGACGACGCCCGCCGTCCGTGACCGGGGCCGCCCGCCGTCCGGGCCCGCCCTCCGTCCACGACCGGGCCCGCCCCCTCCGCGGGCCCCGTGACGGACGGGACCACGGACGGGGTCAGTGCTGGTGCTCCCCGGAGCCCTTCCCGGCGGTCTCGGCGGCACCCTTCGCACCGGCCTTCTCCTCGGTCTTCTTCTCCGCGCCGCCCGCCGCGTGGTGGGGTTCGTAGCCCGGAATGGTGCCGTCGGGCTTCTTGATCAGCAGGAGCCCGGCCATCCCCATGTCGGAGTGGCTCTGGACGTGGCAGTGGTACATCCACGCGCCCGCGCCCACGCGTTCGCCCGCGATGATCTGGAGGCCGAAGGAGTCCGCGGGGCCACAGATCTTGTTGTCGACGACCCGGCTCGGGTCGTCGGGGCCGGTGAGGATGCCGGTCCGGTTGTCCGCCCAGCGGTGACCGTGGATATGGAAGGTGTGGTAGTACTCACCGTGCGTGATCATGACGAATTCGAGCCGGTCACCCACCGTAGCCTCGAAGTTGACGCTGTTGTGGGCCGTCTTGTTGTTGATCATCATGTCGTTGAAGACGACCGTGCAGGTCTGGTCGGGCAGGATGTCGCCCTTGCGCCGCACGACGACCGGCCCGTACAGCCCCTTGCGGATGCCGCCGGTGCCGTGGTCCGTGCCGACGACGTGGTCGTGGTAGTGCCAGTAGCCCGCGCTGCCCGGCTCGTAGGTGCCGTCCTTGCGGACGCGCGGGGCGTGGGTGCGCCAGGTGTACGTACGGGTGCCGCCGGGCTCGACGTGACTCTTGTTCATCCGGGTGCCGTCGTTGGCGATGTCGTAGTCGACGCCGTGGACGTGGAGGCTGGCGTCGACGTCGGTGAGGTTCTCGAACTCGATGTGGACCGTGTCGCCCTCGTTCAGCTCGATGAGGGGGCCGGGGATCGAGGCCTTGCCCTTCTCGAAGCCGTAGCCCAGCTCGCCGTTCGGCAACTTCTCGGCGTACATCTTCAGTCGGCGCACCACACCGCCGGCCGGGGCCGTGCGCGGCGGATTCTCTGCCGAGCTCGCCTCCACCGCCCCGAGCGACAACGATGTCACGCCCGTCGCGGCCGCGGCCGCACCACCGACCAGCATCCGTCGGCTGAAGGTCCTTCGGTCCATGTCGAACTCCCCACTGCGATAAGGAAACCGGCGAAGCGGCCCACAAGAACGGCCGGAACGGGCCACACCGTAGCCGGGGCATCCCCGTTTATCCACACCCAGGACAAAGTTCACACGATTGCTGCCATACCTATTGGCGGACCGCGAAAAGAGGTCTAGCTTCGTGCGCTGTCGCAGTGAATCAAGAGGAACTGACGAAGAGTGAGCAAGCCACAGTCACCGAGAGGTGCAGTGACCACAGAGGGGTGAGTGACCACATGCAGCGCGCATCACATCACCGGTCCAGATCACGACGCGGCCTCGCGGCGGCCGTGGCGGCCGGCGCACTGACCGTGTCCATGCTGGGCAGCGGCGGCCCGGCCAGCGCGGATCCGTCGCCGGACCGGGCCCTGGTGGAGAAGATGGCGACAACGTTGTCTCTACCGACTCCGCCCGGTGCCGCGAACCAGGTCAAGGTGCTGGTCTTCCACGCCTCGGCGGGCGACGAGGCACCGTACACGGACGCCGGGATCGCGGCGATCGAGAAGATCGGGCTGAGCGGCCCGGAGGCCGGCCGGTTCGCGACCGTGGCCACGGCCGACCCGAAGGTCTTCACCAACGGCAAGCGGCTCGGCTCGTTCCACGCCGTCGTCTTCCTGACCGGCGGGGGCGACGTCCTCGACCCGGAGCAGGAAGCGGGCCTGGAAGCCTACATGGAGGCGGGCGGCGGTTTCCTCGGCATCCATGACGCGGCGCGTACCGAGCCGTACTCGGACTGGTTCACCGGACTGGTCGGAGCCCGTCCCGCGGCGAACAGCCCGACTTCCACGCAGCGGGCGACCGTGGAGATCGGCGACCGGGTCCACCCGGCCACCAAGAACCTGCCGTTGGAGTGGAAGCGCCCCGACAAGTGGCTGAACTGGACGAAGAACCCGTCCGGTGACGTCCACACCGTGGCGCGCGTTCGGGAGTTGACGTACAAGCCGGGCGCGAGCGCCAACGGCTGGGACCACCCGGTCTCCTGGTGCCGCGACTACGACGGCGGCCGGTCCTTCTACACGGCCATGGGCGGTACGGCGGACAGCTTCGCGGAGACCGACTTCCGCGACCACCTGCGGGGCGCCCTCGCCTGGACGAACCGGACCTCGCAGGCCGACTGCAAGGCGACGATCACCTCCAACTACACCGCCGAGCGCGTCACCCAGCCCAACCAGCCGGGCCAGAACGACCAGATCGGCGAGCCGCACGGCCTGGTGACCGCACCGGACGGCCGGGTCTTCTACATCGGGCGCGGCGGGGCCGACAGCTCCGTCCCGGTCGTCATCGACTGGAACAACCCGAACATCGGCAAGGGCAAGGGCGAGATCCACGTCTACGACCCGAAGACCAGGAAGGTCACCCTGGCGGGTGCGCTGGACGTCTTCGGCAACAAGGGCGGCGGCGACGAACTGGTCAAGGTCGAGGAGGGGTTGCTCGGCATCGAGCTGGACCCGGACTTCGCGTCCAACGGCTGGGTGTACCTGCACTACACGCCGCACGCGAAGATCGACCGCGACAAGCGCATGGCGACCCGTCAGGTCTCCCGCTTCACCTTCGACTCCGCGACCAACAAGCTGGACCTGGCCTCGGAGAAGGTGCTGCTCGACTGGCCGGTGCAGATCAACAGCTGCTGCCACGCGGGCGGTGGCATGGCGTGGGACTCGAACGACAACCTGTACATCGCGACCGGTGACAACAACTCCTCCGGCTTCAGCGGTGGTTACTCCGGCAACAACCCGGAGCCGAACTACAAGGGCGTCTCCTTCGCCGACGCGCGGCGCACCGCCGGCAACACCAACAACCTCAACGGGAAGATCCTGCGGATCCACCCGGAGGACGACGGCACGTACACCCTGCCGTCCGGCAACCTCTTCACCGGCGAGGAGCCGGACGAGGGCGGCGGGAAGACCCGCGGCGAGATCTATGTGATGGGCGTGCGCAACCCGGCCCGGATCTCGATCGACACCGCGACGGACACGCTGTACGCGGGCTGGGTCGGCCCCGACGCGGGCGCCCCGTCCACCACCTGGGGTCCGGCGAAGTACGACACGTTCGCCGCGATCACCAAGGCGGGCAACCACGGCTGGCCGTACTGCATGGGCAACAACCAGCCCTACCGGGACCGTAATCTGCCCGACCCGAGCAAGCCACTGGGCTGGTACGACTGCGACGCCCCGAAGAACGAGTCGCCGCACAACGACGGCCTGGTCAAGATCCCGCCGGTGACCCCGAACACCATCTGGTACTCCCCCCAGGGCGGCGGAGTCGACTACCCGCGCGACGCCAACGGCGTACCGAGCTACAAGCCGGAGGAGGGCAAGCAGCTGCTCCCCTGGCTCAAGGGCGGCGGGCAGGCCACGATGAACGGCCCGGTCTACCGCTACGACGCGCAGAGCGAGTCCACGGCGAAGTGGCCCGCCTACTGGGACGGCAAGTGGTTCGTCGGCGACTTCTACGACGACACCCAGCCCCGGCACGCCGTGCTCACCGACCCGAAGACGGTCGGCAAGGGCGGACTGCCCACGCACGCCGAGTCGTTGAAGAAGATCATCCCGGTCGGGGCTGACGGCATCCGCAACCTGATGGACTGGAAGTTCGCGCCGGACGGTTCGCTGTACGTCCTGGACTACGGGCGCGGCTTCTTCACCTCCGACTCCAAGTCGGCGCTGTGGCGCGTGACGTACAAGGGCGGCGCCGCGACCCCGGCCGCCAAGGATCTCGTCGGAAAGGCGGCGGCGAAGTGAGACACCACTCGCTCCTGACACGCGGGCGGCACCGTCCGCCGAGCTTCTGGGTGGCCCTGCTGGCCTCCCTGCTGATGGTCCTCGGGCTGACCTCGACGGCCGCGTACGGCAAGGGGGACGACGCTCCCCGGGCGGCCGCCGCCGACCAGGTGCTGACCTGGACCGCGGGCGACCCGATCGACCACTATCTGTCCGCGCCGAAGACGGCGGTGGCCGGCAAGGCGACCATCGTCTTCGAGAACAGCACGGCCACCGGGAACACGACGAGCATGCCGCACACGCTGACGTTCAGCGTGTCGGACCCGGAGTTCAACAACGACGTCCAGCTGAACATCCTGGCCAACCCGGGCGACGCCGAGGGCGGCAAGCACAGCGTGGAGGTCACGCTGTCGCCCGGCCGGTACTTCTACCACTGCACGATCCCCGGCCACGGCATGATGCAGGGCATCCTGACCGTCACCGAGGGCAGTGGCGAGGACACCGAGGCCCCCGCGACCTCGGCGAAGGTCGACGGCGACCAGAACGGTGACGGCGCGTACATCGGCCAGGCCACGGTCGGCATCGAGGCCACCGACGCGGGCTCCGGCGTCGACACCGTCGAGTTCGCCCTCGGGGCGGACGGCGAGTGGCAGCCCTACACCGCGCCCGTCGTGGTGAACGAGGTCGGCGACCACACGGTCCGCTACCGGGCCACCGACAAGGCGGGCAACGTGGCGGCGGAGAAGTCCGTCGACTTCGCGGTCGCCGCGCCGCCGACCGACGACAAGACGCCGCCGGAGACCTCGGCGACCGTCTCGGGCGAGAAGGACGACGCGGGCGCGTACCTGGGAATGGCCACGGTCACCGTGACCGCGTCCGACACCGGGTCCGGCGTCAACACCATCGAGTACGCGCTCGGCGCGGACGGCGCGTGGCAGCCGTACACCGCACCGGTGATGGTCCACGAGCTGGGCGAGCACAAGGTCCGCTACCGGGCCACCGACCGGTCGGGCAACGTGGCGGCCGAGAAGGCCGTCGACTTCACCGTGGTCGAGCCGCCGTCGCAGGACCAGACGGCTCCGGAGACCACGGTGAAGGTCGAGGGCGACAAGAACAGCGACGGCGCGTTCATCACCAGCGCCAAGGCCACCGTCTCGGCGACCGACGACGACTCGGGCGTGGACAAGGTCGAGTACTCCCTCGACGGCGGTCCCTACCTGGCGTACACCACCCCGGTGATCGTCGACCGGGTCGGTTACCACTCCATCGCCCACCGGGCGACGGACAAGGCGGGCAACACCTCCGAGGCGAAGAAGGTGTCGTTCACCATCGCCCAGGGCGGCGGGGTTCCCGCGCCGAACTGCGCGGAGTTCGACGAGCGGCACACCGTCTTCGTCGGCACGATCGACACGGGCGTCCCGAACCGGATCACCCGTAACCGCTGCACGATCAACGAGCTGATCGAGGACGAGAAGGACTGGTCCTCCCACGCGCTGTTCCTCAAGCACGTGACGACGGTGCTCGACAAGCTGAAGACCGACGGCGTCATCGACCAGCGCGAGCGCAGGGCGATCAACCAGGCCGCCAAGCAGTCGGGCATCGGTAAGCCGGGCCAGGTCGAGGGCTACACCAAGCTCTTCGACGGCACGGCGGCCTCGCTCGCCAAGTGGCAGCAGGTGGGCGGCGGCGCGTTCGGGCTGAACGAGGAGGACGGCTCGATCACCAGCTCCACCACGGTGGACGGCATGGGCATGCTGTGGTTCCCGGCCCGCGCCTACGGGGACTTCTCGCTGAAGCTCCAGTGGCGGGACGACGCCCCGGGCTCGGGCAACGCCAACGGCGGGGTCTTCGTCCGCTTCCCGAAGGTCCACGACCACCCGGAGGAGTCACGTCCGGAGTGGGTCGCCATCAAGTACGGCCATGAGATCCAGGTCAACGACCGGCCGGACGGCGACATGTACAAGACCGGTTCGGTGTACGGCTTCGACCGGGTGGGTCTCGGCGGCGCCGGGGTCACACCGAAGGGCACCTGGAACGACTACGAGATCAAGGTGGTGGACCAGCACTACGAGATCTACCGCAACGGTGTCCTGATCAACGAGTTCGACAACACCGGTGGTCAGCTCTTCGAGCCGCCGCGGGGCGACGACCCGGGCACCGACGGCCGGCGGTTCGCCTCCGGTTACATCGGGCTCCAGGTGCACGGCGTCACCGACGTCATCTCGTACCGCGACATCCGGATCAAGGAGCTGTAGACCGCGGGGCTCGCTCAGGTGGCCGCGTCCGCATGCTCCGGCGTGCGGGCGCGGCCACCGGGGTGTCGGTGGCGCCACACCCAGAACACCGTGCAGGAGACCAGCGCCCAGCCGGCGAGGACCAGGTACGGGAAGACGAACTGGTGGCCCTGGTAGTAGACGGCGGTGTGCTGGGCGTTGACGGAGGCTCCCGGCGGCAGCCAGCGGCCGATGTGCCCGAGCGCCGAGGGCAGCAGCGGCCAGGACACCGCGCCGCCGGAGGACGGGTTGCCGAGCAGCACCATGACGCCCCAGGTGGGGATCATCGCCCAGCGGCCCATCAACGTGTTGAACATGGTGAAGACCATGCCGGAGGTGAACATCGTGAACGCCAGGATCAGCCAGGACTGGACGAACGGCAGGTTCACCGCCCCGAGCCACCAGTCCACGGCCGCCGCGATGGCGAACCCGCCGAGCAGGGCGTAGGCCACGGTGAAGGCGATCCGCTCGGCCGGGTTCAGGCCGTGGGCGTGCACGCTGAGCTGGATCGCGCCGAGGAAGCCCATGATCACGGCGGCCAGCGAGATGTAGAACAGGGCGAGCCCGCGCGGGTCGCCCCGCTGGAGCGGCTTGATGTCCCGGACCGTGACCTCGACCCCGGTGGCGTCACCCACCTCCAGGCCCGCCTTGCCGAGCAGCTCGGCCACGGACGCGCCGGAGGCTCCGGCCACGTCGAGCGCCACTCCCCCGTCGGACGCGCGCACGATGGCGAAGACCTTCTGTTCGTCCAGGGCGCGTCGGGCGTCGGCGACGTCGGGGTAGTCGCGCAGTTCGAGGGAGGCGTCGAGGGCCTTCTCCATGCCCGCGACGAACGCCTCGCCGCGCGCCGCCTCCGGCCGGGTGACCAGGGCGGCGGGAATGCGGTGCGGGGTCGGGTCGGCCATCGCGTACGTGTAGGAGCCCGCGAAGAGACCGGCCGCGGCGGCGACGATCAGGACGAGGACGGTCGCGGGGAGGAACGGGCTGTTCTTGTACGCCTCCCAGCGCTCGCGGAGGGTGAGCGGCCGCCCGTGCGCACCGTGCCGGTCGCCGCTCCCGCTCACGCCATCTCACCGTCGTCGTCGTGGCGGGCGCGGCTGGCGTCGTCGTGGCGGGCGCGGCTGGGCTGGACGCGCTTGGGCTCGCCGGGCATCTTCGGATACTCCGGCGGATAGGGCATGTCGCCGAGTCCGCGCTCCTTCTCGTCCCGGTCGGCCAGCTCCAGCAGGGCGTCGAGCCGGAACGCCTCCTGGTCCATGTCGGCGTGGACGTCGCCGAGTTCGGCGTAGCGCGCCGGGAGCGTGACGATGTCGAAGTCGCGCGGTTCGGCGTCGTCGATCTCCTCCCAGCGCAGCGGCGCGGAGACCGGGGCGTGCGGGAAGGGGCGTACGGAGTAGGCGGAGGCGATGGTGCGGTCGCGGGCGGTCTGGTTGAAGTCGACGAAGATCCGCTCGCCGCGCTCCTCCTTCCACCAGGCGGTCGTCACCCGCTCGGGCATCCGCCGCTCCAGCTCACGCCCGACGGCGATGGTGGCACGCCGTACCTCGGTGAAGGTCCAGGCGGGTTCGATGGGCACGAAGACGTGGATGCCCCGGCCGCCGGAGGTCTTGGGCCAGCCGCGTACGCCGTGGTCCTCCAGGACGGAGCGCAGCTCATGGGCGGCGGTGACGGCGTCCGCGTAGTCGGTGCCGGGCTGCGGGTCCAGGTCGATGCGGAGTTCGTCCGGGTGGTCGGTGTCCCCGGCGCGGACCGGCCAGGGGTGGAAGGTGAGGGTGCCGAGGTTGGCGGCCCAGATCACGGCGGCGAGCTCGGTGGGGCAGATCTCGTCGGCGGGCCGGCCGCTGGGGAAGGCGATGCGGGCGGTGGGGATCCACTCGGGGAGGTTCTTCGGGGCGCGCTTCTGGTAGAAGAAGTCGCCCTCCACCCCGTCGACGAAGCGCTGGAGCGTGGTCGGCCGGTGGTTCAGGGCCCGGGTGATCCCCGGCCCCACCGCCAGGAAGTACTCGGCCACGTCCCTCTTGGTGTAGCCCTTCTCCGGGAAGTACACCTTGTCCGGGTTGGACAGCCTCACGGCCCGTCCGCCCGCGTCCAGCTCCACCGCTGCTCCCATGACGGCCACCGTAGGCCGGTCGCACATATGCCGCACATCGGGAGACACGGGCGGGGTCGCGGTCCAGAATCGGCGCATGGACCTGCCGGTGATGCCGCCCGTGAAGCCGATGCTCGCCAAGTCGGTCTCCAAGATCCCGCCGGGCATGAGCTACGAGGCGAAGTGGGACGGCTTCCGGGCGATCGTGTACCGGGACTGCGACGAGGTGGAGATCGGCAGCCGCACGGGCAAGTCCCTGACCCGCTACTTCCCCGACCTGGTCGACGTCGTACGGGAGAACCTCCCGCCCCGCTGCGTGATCGACGGGGAGATCGTCATCGCCCACGAGGGGCGGCTCGACTTCGAGCGGCTCAGCGAGCGCATCCATCCGGCGGACTCCCGGGTGCGCATGCTCGCCGAGCAGACCCCGGCGAGCCTGATCGCCTTCGACGTCCTCGCCGTCGACGACACCTCCCTCCTCCCCACCCGGCAGGCGGACCGGCGGGAGGTGCTGAGGGCCGCGCTCTCGGAAGCGTCCCCGCCCGTGTTCCTCGCCCCGGCCACCACGGACATCGAGGTCGCCCGGGAGTGGTTCGAACGGTACGAGGGGGCCGGGCTCGACGGGGTCGTGGCGAAACCGCTCGATCTCCCCTACCGGCCGGACGCCCGGGCGATGTACAAGATCAAGCACGAGCGGACCGCCGACGTCGTGGTGGCGGGCTATCGCGAGCACAAGAGCGGCCCGGTCGTCGGCTCGCTCCTGCTCGGCCTGTACGACGCCGACGGCGTGCTCCAGCACGTCGGGGTCTGCGCGGCCTTCCCGATGAAGCGGCGCGCCGAGCTGGCCGGGGAACTCGCCCCGCTGCGCGTCGAGTTCGCCGAGCACCCGTGGGGCGCCTGGGCGGACGCGGCGGCGCACGAGCAGTCCCGGCTGCCGGGGACGCAGAACCGCTGGTCGGGCAAGAAGGACCAGTCCTGGGTGCCGCTGCGCCCGGAGCGGGTGTGCGAGGTGGCCTACGACCACATGGAGGGCGACCGGTTCCGGCACACCACCCAGTTCCGTCGGTGGCGGCCGGACCGGTCCCCCGCCGGCTGTACGTACGCGCAGTTGGAGGAGGTCGTCTCCTACGACCTGTCCGAGGTGCTGTCAGGCGGCTGACCCCGGTCACCGCGCCCGCTCGGACATGCCCGGCGGCTGTCGGGGAACATGCTCGTGCGGGAGAGGGCTCATCCGCGGCGGGTGGGCCCTCTCCCGCCGCACCGGCCCATGCGAAGCGAACGGGGACACGACCATGACCGACGACGACCGGAACACCGACCCCGCGGAGCTGCTGAAGGGACTGACCGTCGACGGTCGGCGCCCCGAGCAGCCCGTGCTCCTCGACGAGCAGGGCCGTCCTCTCGAGACGTGGCGGGAGAACTACCCGTACGACCGGCGGGTGCGCCGCAGGGAGTACGAACAGGAGAAACGATTCCTCCAGATCGAGCTGCTGAAGCTCCAGCGGTGGGTCCGCGAGAGCGGGCAGCGGCTGGTGGTCCTGTGCGAGGGCCGCGACGCGGCGGGCAAGGGCGGCACGATCCAGCGGTTCACCGAGCGGCTCAACCCGCGTGGGGCGCGCGTGGTCGCCCTGGAGAAGCCCACCGAACGGGAGAGCGGGCAGTGGTACTTCCAGCGGTATGTGGCGCATCTGCCGACCGCCGGCGAGATCGTCTTCTTCGACCGCTCCTGGTACAACCGGGCCGGGGTGGAGCGCGTGATGGACTTCTGCACACCGCAGCAGTACGAGCACTTCCTGAAGCAGGCCCCGCAGTTCGAGCGGATGCTGGTCGATGACGGTGTCCTGCTGGTGAAGTTCTGGTTCTCGGTCTCCCGCGCCGAGCAGCGCACCCGCTTCGCGATCCGGCAGGTCGACCCGGTACGCCAGTGGAAGCTGTCGCCGACCGACGTGGCCTCCTTGGACCTCTGGGACGAGTACACCACCGCGAAGGTCGAGATGTTCCGGGCCACGGACACCGAGAGCGCGCCGTGGACCGTGGTGAAGAACAACGACAAGAAGCGCGGCCGGCTGGAGGCGATGCGCAGCCTTCTGGGGCGTTTCGACTACGACAGCAAGGACGAGAAGGCCGTGGGTGCCCCGGATCCGCTCATCGTCGGTCCCGCGGACACCTTGTTGGAGCCGGGTGAGGAATGGGCGGATCTCTCGCCCACCCCTCTGACCGGCAGGGCCCACGGGCCGGGAGACCATCCCGGGCGGGCGTGACCCCCGGAGCGTTCAGCCCCACGGCCCTCTTCTCTCCTCTCCCCTCGGGGGAGGGGAGAGGAATTCCGTGTGCCGGGGGCTGAAACGCACCGCGCGAAAAATCATGCGTCATACATCATGCGCAAAAAGCTTTCCTGGTCAGGAAGTGATCTTCTTCGGGTCGACCACGTCAGCGTCGGCCGGTGCCTGCGCGTCGACCTTCTTGTTGTAATCGCTCAGCACGACCTCACTCGGCGCGTCTCCGCCCTCGGTGACCGCCTTGAGGATAAAGGGATCGCCCTCGGTGGCGACGTACATGGTGATCTTCTCGCCACCCGACTGCTTCTTCTCCAGGGCCAGTACCGACTGCCCGTCGATCTCCGTGGTGTCCCCCTTCTTCAATCCCTTCCGCTCGGACTTGTCGCTGTCCAGCGCGGCCAGGAACGCCTGCTTGTCGCACATTCCCTCGGTGCCGGACTGTCCCTGTTCGGACTTCACCCACTTGCCGTGCAGTTGCTCGATCGCCCCGTCGGTACCGGGCCTGCCCTGCAGTGAGTTCTGCCAGAACTTCTCGTCACCGCGCACATAGACCTGCTGCCCGACCTGGAGGATGTCGGCCTTGGCGCCCCGGCCGGTCATCGTGCCCTCGCACCGGTCCTGGTCGTCGACATGGAAGTCGAGACCTATCTCGTTCCCGCCCTTTTGTCGTGCGTTTCCCGTGACCCGTAAGGATTTCGCGTCGCGCGTCGCCTTGACCGCGTCCGCCGCGATCGTATCCGCGCTTTTTCCGCCGAACGCCTCGTCGCCGCTCTTCTCCCCGCCGCATCCGGCGAGCGCGGTCGCCCCCAGGGACACCGAAACCACAGCCAGGAATACTTTCTTCGTCACTTTTCCCTCCCAGAACAGTGAAGGGCCGTTACTGGCCTTCACCTGCCCGGGTACCCGGCGTAAACGGAATTCCACCTACGTGTTTCCGTTCATGCTCATATCCTGGCCAGGAGAGCGACTGTGCCGAGCCAGGTGCGAAACGCGCAGACCGTACCTGGTTCAGCCACCGGACCCTTCGCCCGGCACGCAGGGATCGCCCGGTTCGTCCTGGCCACCCGGTGTCTCCTCCTTCGGAGAAGGCGGCGACGGGGACGGTGACGGGGTGTCGTCGGGGCAGCCCGGGCCGGTCTCGCCGGGGTCGGGCGATGGGGTGGGGCCGGGGTCCGTCGGGTCGGGGCTGGGACTCGGGCCCGGATCGGTGGGACCCGGGTCGGTCGGACCGGTCGGGTCGGGGCTGGGGCTCGGGCCGGGGTCGGTGGGGCCGGGGTCCGTCGGGTCGGGGCTCGGGCTCGGTGAGCCGGGGCCCGTGGGACGGGGGGTGGGCGTCGGACTCGGCGGCCGGGTGGGCTGCGGGCCGACGACGACGCCTCCGTCGCCCTTGCCTGGACGTTCCGGCGCGCCGGGCCCGCCGACCGCTGCCTTGGGCGGGGTCTTCCCGCCGGGGCCGGGGCCGGCCGGGAGGACACCCTGGCCGTCGGCGACCGCATGGCTTCCGCTGCGGTAGAACTCCAGCCAGGACAGCACGGTCCGCAGATATGTCTCGGACCGGTTGTAGCTGAGGATCGCCCGGTCCAGGTCGGCGCGGCGGGTCAGATCGCGGGACCCGGCACAGAGGTAGCGCCCGGCGGCGAGCGCCGCGTCGTAGATGTTGTTCGGGTCCCGGCGGCCGTCGCCGTTGCCGTCCGCGCCCCAGGCCGCCCAGGTCGAGGGGATGAACTGCATCGGCCCGACGGCCCGGTCGTAGGCGCGGTCGCCGTCGTACGCCCCGTCGTCGGTGTCCCGGATCAGGGCGAAGCCCTTCCCGTCGAGCGCGGGGCCGAGGATCGGGGTGAGCGTCGTCCCGCGGGCGTCGACCCGCCCGCCGGACGCCTGGCCCGACTCGACCTTGCCGATCGCCGCGAGCAGTTGCCACGGCAGCCCGCAGCCCGGGTCGCCGCGGCCCACCGCACTCTCGGCCTTGCGGTAGGCGGCCAGCACGGTCGCCGGAATGCCCGCCTCGGACCAGGCGCGGGCCACGAGCGGATCGGGCTTCGCCCCGGGCTTCGGGGGAGCGGGCGGCTTCGGGGACCGCAGCGGAGGCAACTCGGTGTGGTAGACGTCGTCACCCGGCACCTCGCTCCACACGACGTCGTCCGAAGCCGCCGCCTTCCCCTGCCGGGGCTCGGGCAGCGCGACCCCCGGGGCCTGGGAGGCGGTGAGCGCGGTCATCGCGGCGACGGCGGTGGCCGTGGTGCCGAGCCGTCGGCGCACCGTGCGGTTGAAGCTCATCTGGACTCCACTCCCCTCTCCGGGGCTCAGCGGGTGAACGTGTCGATGGCGGCGATCAGCCAGGTGTCCCCGCGGCGGACGGCGTCCACGGCGAACATGGCCGCCGCGTACGTCGTCTCCTCGTCCTTGCCGGTACGGGTGTTGCTCTGGTCGGCGAAGATCAGCAGCCGGGCGCGGTCGCCGTCGAGGAACTCGACCCCGCTCTCGGTCACGGTGGTGGTCAGGACGAGCTTCTGCTTCGGGGCCTGCTCCCGTACGTCGGCGAGCATGTCCTTGTGCTGCTGCACGGCCCGGCCGGTCAGATAGGTGCTCGCGGCGCGGTCGGACCGGGCGGGCGAGGCGTAGTCGTACGAGAACACCGCGCCGACCGCCTCGCTGATCCGGCCCTTCACCTCACTGGTCCGGCCGATGTCGGTGAGCGCGGTGTTCTGCCGGGCCGGCTCGTCGCGGAGGCTGTCGGCCGAGGTGAACGCCCAGGCGGCGAAGGCTCCGAGGAGGACGGTGAGGGCGCAGAGCACGGCGGGCAACGTGACGCGGAGGCGGGATGTCCTGGTGCGCGGGGCATCCGCCGGGGCGTCGGACCCGGCAGTGGCGTCGGGGTCGGGGTCGGTGTTGAGATCGGTGGCGGTGCTTTCCGCTGCCCGCGGGGGTTCGGCGTCGGCAGCGGCGGTGGCGGCGGTGGTCTGTTCGGGTGCCGGATCGGTCTCGGCCCCCGGCGGGCGCGGTGGCGTCGTGGCAAGCCGGCGGCGGCGGTTCACGAGGTGACGGGTCGTCGACATGGGCGGGGTCCTCTCCGGGGCGGGCGGGGCAGGCGGGTGCAGGCGGATGCGGGGGCTGAGGTCAGCCGCCCGTGCCGCCGACGGGCGCCTGGCCGAGCGCGCTGAGCTTCCACCCGTCGGCGGTGCGGGTGAGACTCCCGAGCAACCGGCTCTCCTTCACCGCCGGTTCACCCTTCGGCGCGGTGACGGTGACCCGTAGCGCCACCATCACCCCCGCCCGGCCCGCCCGTTGGTCCAGCTCGGTCACCGCACCGGAGAGGACCTTCGCGGTGCTCACCGTCTTGGCTGCGGCGATCTGCTCGGCGAACGCATCGCGTCCGTCGACGAGTTGGCTGTGCAGATCGCCCGTGGTGGACTGCTCCCAGCTGTCGAGCCCGTTCTCCAGGGAGCGGTGGTCCAGGGTGTTCATGTTCTGCACCGCCTGCTCGCCCGCCGCCAGTGCGTCGTCCCGCGCCTGCGCGAAGGACGCCGCGTCGTCGTGGGTGGCCTCGTAGCGCAGCCAGCCGCCCCAGCCCGCCGCTCCGGCCGCGCAGACCGCCAGGGCCAGTGCGGCGACCACCAGCGGGTTCCGCGTCCCCGCCCGTGCCGTCCCTGCCGGCGCCGTGCTCTCCTGTGCCGGGTCCTGCCCTGCTGAGTCCTGCAGTGCCGTCCGCTGCCGTGCCATCTGCTGCCTCTCCCCTGCCTGCCGAACCGGACCGGTGCGCCATCGCCTCCGGCCCGCCGTCATGTGGAGCCGATCTCGACGATCCACCAGCGTCCGTCGCGCAGTTGCGCGGTCACCGTGAGCTGTGCGGAGGCGGTGGTGGGGGCGCGGCCCCGGCGCTCGTAGACCTGGTCGAGGAAGACCAGGAGGTGGGCGCTGCTGCCGGTCAGCCGGGTCACCCCGGCCCGGACGACCTCGGTGGTGAGCGTCAGCTTCTGGTCGGCGGACTGCCGCTCGACCTGGCCGAACAGCGTCGCGTACTGCTGGAGCGCCTTGCCCGCCAGGACCTCTTCCGCCGCCGCCCTGGTGACGGCGGTGGCCCCGGGACCGTACGAGAAGATCTTCCCGAGCGCGCTGCTGACGTCACCGGTGACGCGGGCGGTCGCCTCCGCGTCGGTGAGCGCGAGGTTCGCCGTGGCCGGGGTGTCCCGCAGGTGGCGTCCCTCGGCGTACAGGGCTCCTCCGGTGGCGAGCAGCACGACCGTCAGCAGTGCGCCGATGACGCGTGGCCACCGCCCAAGGGGTACGTCCGCCGCGCCGTCCGGGTCCGCCGTCTCCGCTCCGGCTTCCTGGTCGTCCACGTCGAGATCGAGGACCATGTCGCTCTTCATCGTCGCCGTTCCTCCCCGCGGTCTCATCGGCCGCCGCCCGTTCCGATCGCTGTGAGCGCCTTGACCTTCCAGCCGTCGGCCGTACGGGCGAGGGTCGCCCCGAACCGCTTGCGCTGGGTGCCGGCCGCGCCGGCGCGCGGGGTGACCTCGACGTCCACGGTGGCGATCAGCTCCGCCGTGCCCGTGCGCTCGTCGAGGGCGGTCAGCGCCGCCGAGGTGACCTTGGACCGGGCCGTGTCGCCCGCGGCCGTCAGGGACTTCGCGTCGGCTTTCCGGGTCCGCTTCAGCTGGTCGTGCAGCGGCCCCGTGGAGGAGTCCAGCCAGGCCCGTAGTCCGTCGTCGACCTGCTTCGCGTCCTCGCCGTCCAGGCTGTTCAGCGTCGCCAGGTGCCGCCTGCCCTCGGCCAGGGCCGTGTCGCGGGCCTTCGCGTAGGACAGGGAGCGGTCGCCGCGCGCCTGCCCGTACGACCAGGCCCCCAGGCCGCAGAGCAGGGCGGCGACGAGCAGGACGGCCCAGCCGCTCCGGCGTCGGGTGCGGGGGGTCATGAGCCGCCTCCCAGACCCAGCAGTCCGGCCATTCCCTCGGCCGGCGGCTGTGCGGTCGCGGACCCGCCGTCCGCCGTTCCGGGCAGCTTCATCGAGCCCGGAACAGCCGGTTTCGGCACCGGGCCGCCCTTGGGGGCGTTGGCGCTGCCCCGGACGTTGATGCCGGTGCCGGGCGAGGACGTGCAGCGGGCGGCGGTGTTCACGGCGGGCCCGTCCGAGGTGTTGAGGCCGTTGCGGTAGACCGTGCCGCCGTAGCCCGCGGTGCACGGCAGCGGTTCGAAGAAGGTGACGGACATCCCGAACCGGGCGCCGTCGTCGTCGACCGCGCTCGCTCCGGCGGCGGCGACGGCGGGCAGCTTCACGAGGAGTTCCTCCAGGCCTCGTTGGCGGGTGACGGCGACCTCCGAGGTGGTGAGGAGGTTGGCGACGACGACGCCGAAGGCGGGGTCCAGGTCGCGCAGCAGTCCGCTGATCTGGACGGCGGCGTCCGGGGTGGTCGCGATGAGGCGGCGCAGGTCGGCGTCGGAGCCCTTGAGTTCGGCGGCCAGTTCCCTGGCCCCCGAGGCGAAGCCCTTGAGGGCCTGCCCCTGTTCGGCCTGGGTGCGCAGGACTCGCTCGCCGTCGGCCATCAGCCGGGTGGTGACCGGCAGGGCCTTGTCGGCGGCCTCGATGAAGTCGCCGCTGGTGTCCAGCAGGACCTGGAGGTCGTCGCCGCGCCCCTCGAAAACGGCCCCGAACTCCTCGACGACGGTCCGCAGGCTCTCCAGGTCCACGGAGCTCGCCAGGTCGTCGACGCTGGTGAGGACGTCGGTCGGGGGCGCGGGGGTGGTGGTGTCGGCCTCGTCGATGACCGAGCCGTTGCCCAGGAAGGGCCCTTCCTTGCGGGTGGGCCGCAGATCGACGTACTGCTCGCCGACCGCCGACAGGTTCGCGACGACGGCGGTGAGGCTGTCCGGGATCGGCGGCGCGTCCTTCTCGATCCGCAGTTCGGCCTCGACGCCGTCCTCGGTCAGCTCGATGGGGCCGACGCGGCCCACGGAGACGCCCCGGTAGGTGACGTTGGAGTGGGTGTACAGGCCGCCCGTCTGCGGGAGTTGCACCGTGACGGTGTAGTAGCTGCGCAGTCCGACGTAGTGGCCGAGATCGGCGTACCGCACCCCCAGGTAGCCGAGGGCCAGCGTGGCGATGACGAGGAAGGCGAGGTTCTTCAGCCGGATGGCGAGGGTGATCACGGTGTCGCCTCCTTCTCCGGCTTCGGCGTTCCGGGGGCGGCCGGCTTCGACGTTCCGGATGCGCCGGGCTTCGGCGTTCCCGACACGGCGGGCAGCGGCAGGGGCAGGGGCAGCGCGCCCCGGGCCGCCGCGCCTTCGCCCTCGGCCGGGGGCAGCGGCGGGATCCCGGGGGGATCCGGGGTGAGCGCGGGGATGATCTGCGTACCGGGCAGGGCCGTCACGTCCAGGTAGACGTTGAGGTAGTCGCCCTTGACACCGCGCAGCACCTCGTCCGTGAAGGGGTAGGTCAGCAGCACCTGGAGGGAGTCGGGGAGGTCCTGGCCGGAGTCGGCGAGCGCCTTGAGGGTCGGGGCGAGCGCCTTGAGGTCGGCGATCATGTCGGCTTTGCTCCGGTTGATCGTGTCGACGGCCACGGTGGAGAGGGTGTCGAGGGAGCGCAGCATGGTCAGCAGCGAACCGCGCTGTTTCTCCAGGACCTTGAGTCCGGGACTGAGCCCGGTGAGGACCGTGCCGACGTCCTGCTTGCGGGTGGCGAGGGTGGCGGCGAGGCGGTTGACGCCGTCCAGGGCCTTGGTGATGTCGCTCTTGTTCTCGTCCAAGTTGGTCACGAGGGTGTCGACCCGGTTGAGCATGGAGCGGATCTGCGGTTCCTGCCCGGCGAGCGCCTTGTTGAGTTCGGTGGTGATGGTCTTGAGCTGGTTGACACCGCCCCCGTTGAGGAGCAGGGACAGTGCGCCGAAGACCTCTTCGACCTCCGGGTTCCGGTTGGTGCGGGAGTGCGGGATACGGCCGCCGGCGGCGAGCGACCCGCGTGCGGTGCCCTCGGGGGGCGGCGCGAGCTGGATGAACTTCTCGCCGAGCAGGCTGGACTGTTCGAGGCGGGCGTAGGAGTTCGCGGGGAGCTTGATCTTCCCGTTGACCCGCATGGTGACCCGGGCCCGCCAGCCGTCCGGGGCCAGCGCGATCTTCGTGACGCGCCCCACGGCCACGTCGTTGACCTTGACCGAGGACTGCGGCGCGAGGCTGAGGACGTCGCCGAACTCGGCGGTGACCTCGTACGGCCGGTCGCCGAGGTCCGCGCCGCCGGGCAACGGGATCTGCTCGATGCCGGTGAAGGAGGGGCCGTCGGGGCGGACCACGACCAGGGCGATCAGCGCACCGGTGGCGAGGAGGGCCACGGCTCCGACGGCGGCCCGTACGACGGGTCTGCGCCGGTCGTCGTCGTTCATCGTCGCGCCCCCTTCTGCTTGCCGGACTGCTGGCCGGGCTGCTTGCCGGGCTGCTTCTCGGGGGTGCCGTAGACCGTGCCGACCTCCGGGAGCGGCAGGGCGGGCAGGGCCTTGCGGCGGGTCGCGTCGACGGGGGCGAGGCCGGTGAGCCGGCCGGCGGCGGAGGCGGCCCCGGGGTCGACGAGCGGTCCCCCCATGGACAGTTCGTTGAGGTTGGTGCGCCCGTTGAGGGTGCGGTTGGCGGGGTCGTAGGCGTTGAGAACGTTGCCCGCGGCGAGCGGGAGGGTGTCCATCGCCTCGGCGAGCGAGGCGCGCTGGTCGACGAGCGCCTGGGTGACGGGCACCAGGGCCTCGACGTTCTTCTTGAGCGCGCCGCGGTTCTTGGCGATGAAGGTCTTGACCTGGCCGAGGGCGGTGCCGAGTTCCTTGAGGGCCGCGCTGAGGTTCTTCTTGTCGTCGGCGAGGAAGGAGGTGACCGTGTTCAGCTGCTGCTCGGCGCTGCGGACGTTGCCGTCGTTCTCCTTGAGCATGGTGGTGAAGGACTGGAGGTGGGCCAGGGTGTCGAACAGGTCGCCGCTGCTCCTGTCGAGTGTTTTGGTGGCCTTGCCGAACTGCTCGATCGAGTCGCCGATGGCCTTGCCGTTGCCGTCGAGGTTCTTCGCCCCGGTGTCCAGGAGCCGGGCGAGCGCCCCGTCGGCGTTGGCGCCGTTCGGGCCGAGGGCGGTGGAGAGTTCGGTGATGGAGGCGTACAGCTCGTCGACCTCGACGGGGGTGGCGTTGCGGGCGGCGGGCAGGACCGCGCTGTCGGCGAGCCGGGGGCCGCCGTCGTAGGCCGGCGCGAGCTGGATGTAGCGGTCGGCGACGAGGCTGGGGGCGACGACGACGGCGTGGGCGTCCTCGGGGACGTCGATGCCGCGGTCGAGGCGCAGCACGACCTTCACCTCCTCGCCGCGGGGCTCCACGGAGGTGACGGTTCCGACCTTGACGCCGAGGATCCGCAGGTCGGATCCGGCGTAGACGCCGGTGGCGCGTTCGAAGTAGGCGGTGACGGTTCTCTTCCCGTCCTCCTCCAGGGCGCTCACGCCGGTAACGGCCGCGACGGCGACGAGGGCCAGTCCGGCGGTGATGCCGGTGATGCGGGTGCGTCTCATGTCAGCGGCCCCCTTGCTGCCGGGGTGGCATGCAGCCGGTCGCCGGGGGTGTGCCGGCGGGGAGGTAGTTCTTGGGCACGACTCCGCAGACGTAGTTGTCGAACCAGCGCCCGCTGCCGAGGGTGTTGCCGACGAGCCGGCTGTAGGAGCCGGTCATCGCGAGGACCTTGTCGAGGCTCTTGCGGTTCTTGACCAGGACGGCGGTGACCCGGCCGAGGGACTCCAGGGTCGGCCCGAGCTGCTTGTCGTTGTCCCGGACGAGTCCGGTGAGCTGGGTGCCGAGGTCGCGGGTGCCGGTGAGCAGCAGGTGGATGGAGTCGCGGCGGGCCTGGATCTCGCCGAGCAGCAGGTTCCCGTCCTCCAGGAGCGTTTCGAAGCTGCTCTTCTTCCCGGCGAGGGTCTTGGTGAGCTTCTTGCTGTTGCGGAGCAGGGTGGCGAGCTGGGCGTCGCGTTCGGAGACCGTACGGGAGAGGGCGGAGAGCCCTCTCGCGGCGCTGCGGACGTGCGGCGGGGAGTCCTTGAAGGTGGCGGAGATCGTCTCGAAGCTCTTGGCGAGCTGTTCGGTGTCGATCTCCCCGATGGTCTCCCCGAGGCCGTTGAACGCCTGGGTGACGTCGTACGGGGAGGTGGTGCGGCTCGCGGTGATGCGGGAGCCGGGGTCCTGCGGGGCGTCGCCGAGGGGGTCGACGGCGAGGTACTTCTCGCCGAGCAGGGTCTTGACGGCGATGCCCACGGTGGAGGAGTCGCCGATCCAGGCGTTCTTCACCCGGAAGTCGACGCGGACCTTCGCGCCGTCGAGGGAGACGCCGGTGACCTCGCCGACCTTCACTCCGGCGATCCGCACCTCGTCGCCGTCGGTGAGTCCGGCGGATTCGGTGAAGTCGGCGCTGTAGGAGGTGCCGCCCTGGACGAAGGGCAGGGAGTCGGCGCGCCAGGCGGCGAGGCCGAGCAGGGTCAGGACGAGGAGCCCGACGACGGCGACGGCGACCGGGTTGCGTTCCCGGATGGGGGTGATTCTCATGCCAGGCACCTCGGTTGGGTGATCGCGATGCCGCCCGGCGGCTTGCTGCCGTCGTCGTGGGTGACGCCGCTGACCTTCGCTTCGCAGAGGTAGAGGTTGAGCCACGATCCGTAGGACGTCAGCCGGCTGATGGCCGCCATCTTGGCCGGGGTCTTCTGCAGGAAGTTCTCGATCTGCGGAGTGCCCTTCTCCAACTGGCCACTGAGACGTCCGAGTTGGCGGATGTCGTCCTTGAGCGGCTTCCTGCCGTCCTGGAAGAGGTCGGCGGTGACGGTGGTGAGCGCGCCCATCGCGGTGATGGCCTCGCCCAGGGGTTTGCGGTCGCCGGAGAATCCGGTGACGAGCTTCTCCAGGGTGACGACGAGGTCGTCGAAGCCGGCCTCCCGGTCGTTGACCGTCTTGAGGACCGTGTTGAGGTTCTTGATCACCTCGCCGATCACCCTGTCCTTCGCGGCGACGGTGGTGGTGAGCGAGCCGACGTGCCGCAGGATGCTGTCGACGGTGCCGCCCTCGCCCTGGAGCACCTGGACGATGGAGCCGGCGAGCTGGTTGACGTCGGGCGGGGACAGTCCTTCGAAGAGGGGCTGGAAGCCGTTGAAGAGCTCGGTGAGGTCGAGTGCCGGGGTGGTGCGGGAGAGCGGGATGGTGTCGCCTGGCGCGAAGGCCCGGCCGACGGGGCCGGGGCCCCGGTCGAGGTCGACGTACCGCTGGCCGACCATGTTGAGGTATTTGATGGACGCCGTCACCGAGGCGGGGAGGCTGCGCCCCTTGCGTACGGCGAAGGCGACCTCGGCGACCCGGCGGTCGGCGACCTTCACGGATTCGACCTGGCCGACCTTGACTCCGGCGATCCGGACGCTGTCGCCGGGGATGAGACCGGTGGCGTCGGTGAACCGGGCCCTGTAGGTGGTGGTGTCCCCGACGCCCGTGTTGGCGATGGAGAGCCCGAGGACGGTGGTGGCCAGCACGGTGACGACGATGAAGACGAGGGACTTGGTGATCGGTCCCGCGAGCGAGCGGCGTTTCACTTGAGCTTCACCTCCGCACCGCGGAAGGCCGGGCCGATGAGCACGCTGCTCCAGTCGGCCAGATCTCCCGGCCGGGCCTTCAGCGAGGGTGCGACCAGTTCGTTGACGAGCCGGGACTCCTGAGGCGAGTTGGGCAGTCCGAGCCCGGTGCCGGCGTCGTCGGCCGGGTCCGCCGGGGGCGCGGTGACCTCGATGGCCCGGCGGGTGTCGGCGGTGGGGGCGTGCTTGCCGACGTACGGCACCGAGTAGCAGGCGGGACCGCCGCTCGCGCTGTAGGCCGGGGTGTCCTTGCCGGGGAGGTATTTGCCCTTGGAGGGAACGGACTTGATCGACACATGCAGCCCCGGTTCGTCGGTTCCCTTGCCCAGCGCCTTGTCCATGGCGGGCACGAAGTCGGCCATGGTGCGCAGGGTGCAGGGGAACGACTCGGCGTATTCGGCAAGGAGTTCGAGGGAGGGGCGGCCGTTGGCGGAGAGCCGGATGAGGTTGTCCTTGTTCTCCCGCAGGAAGGAGGTGACGTCCTGCGCGGCGGCCGTGGTGGTGCCGTAGAGCCCGGCGAGCCGGGCCTCCTGGTCGGCGAGGGTGGAGCTGGTGACCGCGGCGTCGGTCAGTGCGTCGAGGACGTCCGGCGCGGCGTCCGCGTACAGCGTGCTCACCTTGACGAGTTCCTTGATGTCGGCGTTGAGGGTGGGGAGTTGGGGGTTGAACTTCTTCAGGTGGCCGTCCAGCGTGGTCAGCGTCTCGCCGAGGCGCTCACCCCGTCCCTCCAGCGCCTGGGAGACCGCGTTGAGGGTGGCGGAGAGCTTCTCGGGCTTCACGGCGGTCAGCAGCGGCAGGAGGTTGTCCAGGACCTGTTCCAGCTCGATGGCGTTGCTGGAGCGGTCCTGCGGGATGACCGCCCCGGCCCGCATGGTGGTGCCCGTGGGGATGCGGGGCGGGACGAGCGCGACGAACCGCGCGCCGAAGAGGGTGGTGGGCAGCATCTGGGCCGTGACGTCGGCGGGGACCTGGTCGAGCTTGTCCCGGTCGATGGCCAGGGTGAGGCGGGCGCCGTCGCCGTCGGTGGCGATGGAGCGGACCTGTCCGATGACGACGCCGCGCAGCTTCACGTCGGCGTTGTCGTGCATCTCGTTGCCGACCGCTCCGGTGCGGACGGTGACGGTGGCGTCGTCGGTGAAGTCCTTCTCGTACACGGAGACCGAGACCCACACCAGGACGGCGGGCACCACCAGGAAGGTGACTCCGGCCAGCCGTCGGCGGACCGTGCGTGTGCTGGAGGCGCGCATCAGCCGGCCACCTTCACCGTCGTCGTGGCGCCCCAGATGGCGAGCGAGAGGAAGAAGTCAGTGACGCTGATGAGGACGATGGCGTTGCGCACCGACCGGCCGACCGCCACGCCCACTCCGGCCGGTCCGCCGGTGGCGTGGAAGCCGTAGTAGCAGTGGGCGAGGATCACCAGCACGCTGAAGATCAGCACCTTGAGGACCGACAGCAGCACGTCCTGCGGGGAGAGGAAGAGATTGAAGTAGTGGTCGTAGGTGCCCGCCGACTGCCCGTTGAAGAAGATGGTGATGTAGCGGGAGGCGACGTACGAGGAGAGCAGCCCGATCGCGTACAGCGGGACGATCGCGACGACCCCGGCGATGATCCGGGTGGTGACGAGGTAGGGCATGGAGCGGACGCCCATCGCCTCCAGGGCGTCGACCTCCTCGTTGATCCGCATCGCGCCGAGCTGGGCGGTGAAGCCCGCGCCGACGGTGGCGGAGAGGGCGAGGCCGGCGACCAGGGGGGCGATCTCCCGGGTGTTGAAGTAGGCGGAGATGAACCCGGTGAACGCCGAGGTGCCGATCTGGTTGAGGGCCGCGTAGCCCTGGAGTCCGACGACGGTGCCGGTGAACAGGGTCATGGCGACCATCACGCCGATGGTGCCGCCGATGACGCCGAGTCCGCCGCTGCCGAAGGCGACCTCGGCCAGCAGCCGCTGCACCTCCCGCAGATAGCGGCGCAGGGTGCGCGGGATCCAGACGAGTGCTTTGACGTAGAAGGTGAGTTGGTCGCCCGATCGGTCGAGCCAGCTGAGCATCGCCATGGGTCAGCTCCCCTTCGCGGGGACGATCTGGAGGTAGATCGCCGTGAGGACCATGTTCACGAAGAACAGCAGCATGAAGGTGATGACGACGGACTGGTTGACCGCGTCGCCGACGCCCTTGGGGCCGCCGCGTGGGTTGAGGCCCCGGTAGGCGGCGACGATGCCCGCGATGAAGCCGAAGATCAGGGCCTTGAACTCGCTGATGTAGAGGTCGGGCAGCTGGGCGAGGGCGGAGAAGCTCGCCAGGTACGCGCCCGGGGTGCCGTCCTGCATGATCACGTTGAAGAAGTAGCCGCCGAGGGTGCCGACCACGGAGATCAGGCCGTTGAGCAGGACGGCGACGAGCATGGTGGCGAGCACCCGGGGGACGACGAGGCGCTGGATGGGCGAGACGCCCATGACCTCCATCGCGTCGAGTTCCTCGCGGATCTTGCGGGAGCCGAGGTCGGCGCAGATCGCGGATCCGGCGGCCCCGGAGATCAGCAGCGCCACGATGATCGGGCTCGCCTGCTGGATCACCGCCAGCACGCTGGCGCCGCCGGTGAAGGACTGGGCGCCGAGCTGCTGGGTGAGGGAGCCGACCTGGAGGGCGATGACCGCGCCGAAGGGGATGGAGACGAGGGCGGCGGGCAGGATCGTGACGCTCGCGACGAACCAGAACTGCTCGATGAACTCGCGCACCTGGAAGGGGCGGCGGAAGATCGCCCGGGCTACCGCGACGGCGAGCGCGAAGAGCTTCCCGGTCTCGCGGAGCGGGGCGAGCAGCCGGGAGGGCCGCCGCTGCTCGGGCGCGGACGGGGCGGTCGCCCCGCGGTCGGTGGGCGGCGGGGGCTTCTCGGGCGGCTCGGGTGGCCGCACCGGCATCGGGGCGGTCACGTGCGCGCACCTCCCGCGGCCGGGGCGTAGCTGTGGAGGATCGCCGTACGGGCGGCCTCCGGCAGCTGGCCCATCATCGACATGACCCGCTCCCGGCGGCGCAGCGCGCCCTGGCGTACGGGCATCCCGGGCGAGGGCTCCAGCTGGGGGACGACGGTGCGGGGCCCGGTGCGCAGCGGGGCGGTGTCGGCCTGCTGCTCGGCGGCGAGGGTGGCGGCGTCCTTCTCCTCCGACATGCCGATGGGGCCTTCGCGGCGTCCGGCGAGGAACTGGGAGACGACCGGGGTGTCGCTGGTGAGCAGCACCTCGCGCGGGCCGAAGGTGACGAGGTTGCGGCAGAACAGCATGCCCATGTTGTCGGGGACGGTCGCCGCGATGTCGAGGTTGTGGGTGACGATGAGCATCGTCGCGTCGATCTGCGCGTTGAGGTCGATGAGGAGTTGCGACAGGTAGGCGGTGCGGACCGGGTCGAGGCCGGAGTCCGGCTCGTCGCAGAGGATGATCTGCGGGTCCAGGACCAGGGCGCGGGCGAGGCCGGCGCGCTTGCGCATGCCGCCGGATATCTCGCCCGGCAGCTTTCCCTCGGCGCCCAGGAGCCCGACGATGTCGATGCGCTCCATGACGATGCGGCGGATCTCGGATTCCTTTTTGCGGGTGTGCTCGCGCAACGGGAAGGCGATGTTGTCGAAGAGCGACATCGAGCCGAAAAGGGCCCCGTCCTGGAACATGAGGCCGAAGAGCTTCCGGGTCTCCATGATGTCGCGCTCGGAGCTGTTCACCATGTCGACGCCGTTGATGAGGACGCGTCCCTGTTCGGGCTTGAGCAGCCCGATGATGGATTTCAGGAAAACGGTCTTTCCGGTTCCGGAAGGACCGAGCATGACGCTCACTTCACCGGCGGGCAGGGTGAGGCTGACGTCCTGCCAGATGTTCTGCTTGCCGAAGGACTTCGTCAGGCCCTCGACGACTACTTCGATTCCCATCGGCCCTCCCTCGAAGTGGCGGTGAACGTGTTCATCGATTGGCGCTCCGGCTCTGAGAAAAGCGATGGCGACTCGTCACACATGCACCAGGGGGCGCACGTTATGTCCGTCGAAACCGCCAGGGCAAGCCGTTGAACAGCGGAGATCGACGAACGCGGGGCTGAGAAAGGATCACTTGTCATTCGGTGACAAGGCCGGTGCCCGTCCTTGTCGAAATCTGCGCAAGCAGTGGGCGTTTGATCCGGGGTGCCCCCTGGACCGGAGCGGAGCGAACCGGGCCCGGGTGTGCCCGCCGAACAGGCACGCAGTCGGTTTCGATCGGCACGTCTGGGACGCTACGGGCCGGTAACCTGACTTCGCAATACTGGGTACAGACTTTCCTCGGCGAGAATTCACGCGGGGCGGAGAATTGTTCACGGGTGAGTAATCCGCGCGTCAAACCTGTCGGATGATGAGGAATCACACGACGGCCGGTGGGCAGGAAAAGAGCCCTTCCGGTCGGGGGACCGGAAGGGCTCGGGTGGTGTTCGGGTCAGCGCTCGGGGTCGGGCACCCTCGGCGGGCAGTCCGGCCCTTCCGGGTTCGTGGCCACGCACAGGGGCGCCTGTGTCATCTTGGTGTAGTTGTCGGCCTTCTTGCCCGGGCTGGAGATGGCCGAGGTGAAGATCGGGTCGAGGTCCTCCCCCACACCGCAGCCCTCGAACGGCGGGATGTGGGCGTACCCGGTCAGGCTGCCGCCGGTCGCCACGAGGTAGCCGGCCGGAGGATAGCTCTGGCCGTACCCTCTCAGCACCTGCTCGAAGGGGCGTTCCGTGCGGCAGTCGGGGCCCACGTCCAGGGGGACGCCGTTCACCTCGACATCGGAGAGCCGCATCACGAGCTGGGCCGTGACGGTCGTCTCCTCCGGGTAGGTGGGCGTGTTGGTGACCGTGTGGGTGTGGATCGCGGCCGGGGGGCCCACCTGCTCCAGCGTCATGGTCGCGGTCGTCGGCATGAATCCGTAGCTGAGGAACGTGGCCTTCGTCGGGGGGAGTTGCCGGCGCCCCTGGTAGTCGAAGTTCACCTCCGAGCTGACGTCGACGGTCGAGGCGCACGAGTCGTTGATGTAGCGCTTGTTGAGCACCACCTTCATGAACGCGGGCCCCAGCGCCGCCGCGCCGTCCAGCTTGGCGGCGTTGGCGTAGCCGGCGGCGTAGGTCTCGGCGGTGGTCATCACCCACTCGGGCGGGATCTCGATCGGGCAGCTGCCCGGGTCCTCGCCGTCCAGGGCCGCGAGCCGTTCGTCGGTGAGGGCGTCGATCCTCTCCCGGGCGCCGGGCGACAGGCCCTCGGCCGGCCGGGTGGGGGTCGGGTCCGGTGCGGGGTCGCTCGCCGACGGCTGCGGAGCGGGGGCCGTGGGGTCGCTGTCGCCGCGGACGGTGATCGCGGCGAGTTCGGGTTCCTGGCCCGGGGCCGGTTCGCAGGTGACGTCGAGCCCGGGGGGCGTGGTCGGCTCGCCGGCTCCGGTGAGCGAGGACAGCGAGAGGGCGAGTTCGGCGGGGGCCAGCGTCGCGCGCCCGGGGCTGCCGAAGGAGACCGTCGGCACGTCACCGGTCGCGGTCAGGGCCAGGCCACCCCCGTCGGGCCCGGGCAGGGCGACGGGCGGAGCGGTCAGATCCTGCCAGGAAGCGTCGGCGGACCGGTCGCCGACGGTGTTGCGGACGGTGAGCCGCGCGACGGCCGACAGGGTGGCGGCGTCCAGCTCCCCGAACCGGGCGAGCGCCGTGGGCTCCAGGTTCACCTCGACGGAGATCTGGGACGGGCGGATCTCCTCGCCCGTGCGAACCGAGGTGGGAAGCACCGCCGAGACGACGACGTCCACTTCCTCAGGCCCGGAGGGGAACGGGCAGGCGTAGCGGAGGGCGACCTCCGAGGTCTGTTCCGCGGCGGCCGACTCGGCGCTGGGGACGAGCGCGGTGGCGACGACGAGCGCCCCGCCCACGGCCCAGTGGATCGGTCGTCTCGCTGCGGCGCGTGCATCGACGGTCATACGGATGTGTCCTTCCGGCGCGCGTGGGCCCAGGGATGGCTGCGGAAAGCGGGTCCACTTCTCGGCAACGGCCCCTGCGGGCGGACGTCGAGCGGACTTCGAACGGACGTCGGGCGGGCTTCGGTGGTACGACGGCCGGGCTCGGCCGTACGTCGGCCGGACGGGGGATACGGCCCCTACCGACGGGTACGGTACGCACGCCGACGACGCCTGGGAAGGGCCGGGTTTCCGTTCGGATCACGGGTGCTCGGACTTTGGCAGCCGGTGACAATCCACGGCCGCGCCCTTGTCGGCGGGTGCGCGAAAACGGGGTGTGTCCGGCCGGCACGGTGGAGCGGCGCCCGCGGCTCCGGCCGACGCCGGTGGAGCGCCTCGTGCCCGGCCGTCGGGTGCGCACGGCCGGGCACGACGCTCAGGTACGGGACGTCATCGGCGGCGGGTCACCCGCTGATGACCGGGGACTTGCCCGAGGCCGTGTTCACGATGGTGTACAGCCCCTGGAAGCTGGCGGTGGTGCCGACGATGCCGCAGCCGCCGCCGACCTTGTTGGCGATGGTCAGGGTGAGCCCGCCGCCCGCGGTGTTGAGGGTGCCGTTGCTCCCGTTCAGGGTCGGGTTGTTGTACTTGGCCGCGACCTTGCCGGTCACGTCGAAAGTGCACGGTCCGAGGATGCTGCTCCCGGACACCTTCGCCTTGATCGCTCTGATCTCGCCGGTCACCTGGCCCGTGGAGTTGGTGCCGGCGCCCGCCGCGTAGTCCAGGCCCCAGATCTCCCACGGCGGTGTGGTGGTCACCGTCCACGTCGAGCTGAACGGCCCGGTGCACGGCGAGTTGAACGAGATCGCTGAGATGGACGCGAGCTTGGCCGGGCTGCCGGCGACCGGGGAGGTCGGCGCCGAGCCCGAGGCGGCGGAGGTCGCGCACTGGATCTTGTTGCCGTTGTTGTCGGTCAGGACGGTCACTCCGGCGGTGCCCTTGAAGGCACCGGTCGGGCTGATCGTCCAGCTGGTCGGCGCGGCGACGGCCGACGGTGCGGCCAGGACGACGGATGCCGCGGCGGCACCGATCGCGGTCAGGACTCCGGTTCGCTTGAACATGGGGGTACTCCCTTTTCTCGTCCCGTTGGGGATTCGACTGAACGTGACTGGAGAGGCGCTTGCTCAGTTGCTCGCCGTGCCGGACGGTGCGGCACTCGGCGGGTCCACGGCACCGGCTCGCGTCGAGGTGCGCGGACAGGGAATGGGGGGCGGTCGCGCATCACCTCCTCGGTACTCGGCGTCAGGGCGGGTCCGGCGGATCGGGACCGGGGCTACCGCTTCGCGGAGTGCCAGAACTCGGACAGCTTCCTGCCCTCGTTCGGCGCGAGGCCGGCGGGGTCGTAGGGGCTGCCGAAGTACGTCGTGGTGGCGTCGAGCGTCACGCTGTTCTTTCCGGCGGCGGACGGGAGACCGGTCTTGAGATTCACCGCCCAGTCCAGGAGCCCGGCACCGCAGCCGCTGGCCCCGGGAACGGCGAACGTGGCGTCACCCTGGTCGGCGCCGTCGAAGGTGTAGCGCCCCATCTCGCCCTCGTCGTCGTTCGGGGTCCCGTCGGCCGAGAACCGCTGTAGCGAGAGGCTCGGCGCCGTCACGTTCTGGGGCTTCAGGAGCACCGGGTTGGAAGTGGTCCCGATGTAGCACTTGTCACCGAGGAACGGATTCTTGAGGTGGATGCGGACCGGGATGGTGAGAATGGGCTCACCGGTGGAGAATGCCGCGCTCATATGGAAGTCGCGCGGCGCTCCGGCCGGTTCGATGGTGGCCGTCACGCGGTTGAGATTGTTGTCCGTCAACTGACGGCAGATTCCCGATACGAGCGGAATTCCACTGGGACACATGAGGCCGATCAGCCCGCCGGGGATCTCCGCCGGATCCGCGGTCAGCGCCCCCTCGGGAGGGGCCACCAGGGAGGCGGTGCCGTCGGGGCGCTGGATGACTCCGAGCTGCAGGTCGGTGTTGCCGGTGGAGACCTTCGTCTTGCCCAGCGTGATGGTTCCGGTGGCCGAGCTCGACGCTATGCAGGTCGCGATGGTGTTGAGGCCGTCCGCGGCCAGCATGGGGGCCGCGTCGACCGGGCAGCGGTCGAAGGGCGCCCAGTCGCCGTTGAGCTGGGTGGCGGCGGTGGCCGAGCCGGTGGAGAGCAGAGCACTGAATGCCGTGAACGCCGCGAGCAGACCTACGCGGGTTCGATTGGAAACGGATCTCATGTCGTCCCCTCTGTCGGCCGCCGTGGCGCGGCCTCGTGCACGAAGTTGAGCGGTTCTGCAATGCGAGCCCGCACCGCGACGACTTCTCGACGGTGTTGGAGCCTCGGGTGGGCCCAGGGGCGGAGGATCGGAGCATCAAATTTCGGGCAGATTTCGTGACCGAATTGATCGAGGCGTGATGTTACTCGCGGGAAACCGGGCGACACAATCCGTCCGTCTAAGATTCTTTGCAGCGCACTCTTTTTGATCCGGAAATGAGCATCGGGGCACCGTCCCCTTGTCAAGGAATGCGCACCCGGGGGCAGGGAATTGCGCAGCGGCGACCGGAACCCCGCGCGCCGTGCGTACGCGGCCCCACGGGGGCGGGGGCGACCGGAATCCCCACCTCCACCCCCTCTCGGGTGGCGCGCAAATCAGCCACTCGGCCGAAAATGCTCAGCAAAGAGCAGCCACCCACCATCATTCGCCGTGGTGAGCCGCCTGCGCGCCCGTTCGTCACGAGGGTCGACCGATACCGCGCGCACCACTCCGGGAACCTCTCCGGGCAGCGGAACGGCTTTGTTGTCATCGCCGGAGCAGGCGGCCGAAATTCATTGTCCGAAAGCGCGTAGTGCCGCCCGACCTGCACGGAAGTCGCACAGTGCGGCCGGGTTGTGTGCCCCCTGCACTTCGATCTTGTCCAAGTGGTGTGCAGTGCCTGTTCGTTGGTCTATCTTCGTCGCGAACTTGGTACGCACCTGTCGGTTCGTGGGAGCGCTTTCCCCCCACCGCCTCACCCCACCACCGGGCGCCGAGAGCAAGGGGACCTGTCATGCCACATCTCATACAGCCGTTGGATACCGAAGACCCGTTGGGACCGCTCCCGCAGGAATTCGCGGCGATCATGCGGCCCGAACTGCCCAGCCTCATCAAGGAAATCGGCGTCGAGGTCACCCGGGCCTATCCGGAATACGCCCGACTGCTCGAAGGCCCGAACGGGCAGGCCATCCGGGTGGGCGTGGAGCAGAGCCTCGCCTCCTTCGTCGATCTGGTGGCCGAGCCCGCCTCCCCCACCACCCTCCGCGACGACATGTGCCGGCGCTTCGGACGGTTCGAGGCGTACGAGGGCCGGAGCATGGACACCCTCCAGGGGGCCTACCGGCTGGGCGCACGGGTGGCCCTGCGGCGAGCGAAGAAGGTCGGGCAGAGCTACCACCTGTCCCCCACCCTGATGCTGAGCTTCGCCGACGCGCTCTTCGCCTACGTCGACGAACTGGAATCGCTTTCCCGGGAGGGATTCCAGGAGGTGCAGTCCCAGTCGGGAGAGCACAGCGAGGCGCTGCGCCGCCGTCTGCTCCACCTCATCCTCGCCGGACGCCCGGCCCCCGGCAGCGCCATCGCCGATCTGTGCGAGCAGGTCGGGTGGGCGCTGCCGGAGGAGGTCACGCTGATCGCCGTCCGCGCCCCGGCGGAGCTGGACCGGCTCAGCGCGGACCGCGACCTCCTCGTCGATCTCAGCGCCCCGCAGCCCCATCTGCTCATCCCCGGAGCAGTGGACGACGCACGAAGATCCATGCTGGAACAGGCTCTACCGGCCGGCCGCGCGGCGATCGGGCTGACCGTACCCACGGCGCTGGCCTGCGAGTCGATCCGCTGGGCCCGCCGGGTCCTGGAGCTCGTCGACTCCGGCGTGATCGACGACGCACCGCTGATCCGCTGCGAGGACCACCTCACCACCCTGTGGCTGCTGTCCGACCCCGCCCTGCTGGACCAGCTCGCCCAGCGGGAGCTGGCCGCCGTCGCGGGGATCAGCGCCACCCGCCGCGACCGGCTGGTCGAGACGCTGCGGATCTGGCTCGACACCCGGGGCACCGCGGCCCAGATGGGCGCACTGCTGGATGTCCACCCGCAGACCGTGCGCTACCGCATGCGGAGCCTGGAGACCATCTTCGGTGACCAACTCGTCGATCCCGAGAGCCGTTTCGCCACCGAGGCGGTGCTGCGCGCGTTACGGCTCCGCTCCCGTGCCACGGGCACATCCCCCTGATCCGGATCACGTTCGGCGCGGCGGGTCAACTTACCGGCGCGTAAGGCGAAATAGACGGTCAGTCCCAAACGGTTGCGACACGGAGACGTATCCGACGAGAAACCCGGAACCGCGTCCCGTACACAGGAAGGAACCTGCCGCCCAACAGGCGGCAGGCCCCGTGCACCGCCTCCTGGCCAACCATCCGAGAGGGAACGTCCCATGACCGCCTCGCACCTCCTCGTCCCCGTGCCGATCCCGGACCGGGTCGCCGCGCTGATCGGTTCGTGTATTCCGCCGCACATCCTCCAGGCGGAGTTCGACGCCGACTGCGCGGCCCGCGAGGTACGCAGGTTCCGCGGCCCCCGGCTCGGCGTCGAGGACCAGGCCGACCGCGAACAGGCCCTGTCCGACCTGGCCCGCGCCAACAAGATGCTGGCCGCGCACCACCCCGAACTCGCCGTGCTGCCCGGCTCGTCCTTCTGACCGCCCCTCACCCCTCCGCCCACCCGCCCCTCTCACCGCGACCGCCCGTGGACCGGCCTTGCGGGGAGCCGACACTCCCCTTACCTTACTCAAAAGTAAGTTTACTTTGGAGTAAGGAACTGGCGTGGACGGAACCAGCAGCGGCAACCTCACCGACGACCTGTCCGGGCTCGACTTCGCGGCGGTCGCGCCCGAGGAGTTCGCCCGCATCGTCAAGAGCCTGTCCGCGAAGCAGCTCGCCGAGGTCATGCGGGGCGAGCTGCGCACCCGGATACTCGGCGAGGTCTTCGGCCGGATGAAGCAGCAGTTCCGGCCCGAGGCGGCCGGCGGCCTCACCGCGCTGATCCGCTGGAAGATCACCGGGGAGAGCGACGCCGTCTACGAGACCGCGATAGCTGACGGAGCCTGCCGGATCACCCCGGGCCGCTCGGACGCCGAACCGCGCACCACGCTGGTGATGGGGGACGCGGAGTTCCTCAAGCTCGTCTCCGGCAACGGCAATCCCGTCACCATGTTCATGACGCGCAAGCTCAAGGTCGCCGGTGACGTCGGCCTCGCCTCAGGCCTGACCCGCTACTTCGACATCCCGAAGGCGTGAGCCCATGAGCTTCTTCTCCCTCGCCCTGACCGAGGAGCAGCAGGACCTGCGCAACTGGGTGCACGGCTTCGCCGCCCAGGTGGTACGCCCGGCCGCCGCCGAGTGGGACGCCCGGGAGGAAACCCCCTGGCCGGTGATCCAGGAGGCCGCCCGGATCGGGCTGTACGGATTCGAGTCGCTCGCCGACCTGTACGGGGACCCCACGGGACTCTCCCTCCAGATCGCCAACGAGGAGTTGTTCTGGGGCGACGCGGGCATCGGCATGGCTCTGTTCGGCACCTCGCTCGCGGTCGCCGGAATCTTCGCCTCCGGCACCCCGGACCAGCTCGCCGAGTGGGTGCCGCAGTGCTACGGCGACGAGGACGATCCGAAGGTCGCCGCCTTCTGCGTATCCGAACCCGGGGCCGGCTCCGACGTCTCCGCGATGACGACGAAGGCCCGCTACATCGAGGCGAGCGACTCCTGGGTGATCTCCGGTCAGAAGGCGTGGATCACCAACGGCGGCATAGCCGAGGTCCACGTCGTCGTCGCCTCGGTCGATCCCGCGCTCGGGGCCCGCGGGCAGGCCGCGTTCATCGTGCCGCCCGGCACGAAGGGCCTGACGGCGGGCCGTACGGTCAAGAAGCTGGGGCTGCGCGCCTCGCACACAGCGGATCTCTTCCTCGACGAGGTGACCGTACCGGGGCACTGTCTGCTGGGCGGGAAGGAGAAGCTGGACACCCGACTCGCCAGGGCGCGCGAGGGCGGCACCGCCAAGGGCCAGGCGGCGATGGCGACTTTCGAGGTCAGCCGCCCGACCGTGGCGGCGCAGGCACTCGGCATCGCCCGGGCTGCCTACGAGTACGCCCTGGAATACGCCGGTGAGCGCGAGGCGTTCGGCAGGCCGATCATCGAGAACCAGTCGATCGCCTTCGCCCTGGCCGATATCCGCACCGAGATCGAAGCCGTACGTCTGCTGATCTGGCAGGCCGCCTGGATGGCCCGCAACGACCGGACCTTCGACGCGGGCCAGGGCTCCATGTCGAAGCTGCGGGCCGGCGAACTCGCGGTCGCGGCAACGGAGAAGGCGGTCCAGATCCTCGGCGGAGCGGGCTACAGCCGGGAGCATCCGGTGGAGCGGATGTACCGCGACGCGAAGATCTACACCATCTTCGAGGGCACCAGCGAGATCCAGCGCCTGGTCATCGCGCGGGCGATCTCGGGTCGGCACATCCGCTGAGGCGGAGGCGGTGGTGGCGGCGGTGGTGGCGGCGGCGGTGGCGGTGGCTGTGGCGGCGGTGGCTGTGGCGGCGACGGGGTGAGTCCGGCGTCGCACCGGTTGGCGGAGGGAAGGGATCGCCCCCACCGACCGACCCGCCGCCCGCCGATGCGCCCGTCCACCCTGCTGAATCCGCCCTGATCCGGGCCTGAGCAGACCCTGATCCGGGCCTGATCCGGGCCTGATCCGCCTCGAATCCATGTGATCCTCGTCGCCCCGAACGCGTACGCCGATGGGGAACGGAGCCGTCGAAATCTGCGTCGGGCCAGGCCGGACGGCGACCGTCACCGAGCGCGTCGGGACGTGCACGCAACAGCCCCGAGGCCGCGCCACACCCCGCCGACGTGCGGCGACAGGGTTCGGATCGTCCGGTCGTGACGATCCGCGGCGATCGGTGACGACGGTGTGGAGAGCGTCGCGACAGGGGACGACAACGTGTCGGCGCCGCCTCGGGGCCGACGACGAACGGTGCCCGTGGCGGGCCCCACACGTTTGACCGGTGCCTCTCCGGCCTCCCTGCCACTAGCCTCTTCACATGACCTCCACTTCGACCGAGCCGACGCCTGCCCGCCCAATGGTTGAGCTGAACGCGGAGATCCGCGCTCTGGTCGCCGATGGCGGTGTGGTGTCGCCCGAGGGCCGCCGGGAGTACGAGCGGCTGCTTGTCGAGTGGGTGGCGGCTGTACGGGGCGGACCCACGGACGCTGTCTGACCGCAGGGTCACGGGAAGCGGTGAGGGCCCGAGGTCAGGGGAACCACCCGCTCCGGGGGGCCGGCCGGGCGTCGGCGATAGTGATCGTCCGTCCGCTTCCTCATCCCGGGAGAGCCCCATGACCGCCGCGACGCCCGCCGGCGCACGCCGCCTGTCCCTCCTGCTCGTCACCGATCTCGCGTACGAGGCCCGTGGCCGCCGCTACTGCGACGAGGACATCTACCTCGGCTCCCGGCTGCGCGAGTCGTTCGACGTCGCTCTCTGCCACCCCCGGGACGCGGCCGCGCTGATGGAGGGCTTCGACACCGTGCTCATCCGCAACAGCGGGCCCGTGCTGCACTACCGGGAGGCGTACGACGCGTATCGCTCCCGGGCCCGGGAGCTGCGGACGCCGGTCTACAACCCGCTGGGCGGGCGTGGTGACACGGCGGGCAAGGAGTATCTGGTCGAGATGAGCCGGGCCGGCCTGCCGGTCATACCCACGGTGGACCGGGCAGCGGATCTGCCGGAGCTGCCCGACGCCCCCGCCTACGTGGTCAAGCCGAAGCAGGGTGCCGACTCGGTCGGGCTGCGTTTCGTCACAGCGGCGGAGGCGGCCACCGAGCTGGAGCGGGCGGCCGAGGGCTCGCTCCTCGTCCAGCCGCGTATCGACTTCCGACACGAGGTGTCCTTCTACTTCGTCGACCACGACTTCCAGTACGCGCTGTACGCGCCGGACCCGGAACGGCGCTGGGTCCTGGAGCCGTACGCGGCGAGCGCGGAGGATCTGGCGTTCGCCCGGCGCTTCATCGCCTGGAACTCCCTTGACCACGGGATCCAGCGGGTCGACGCCTGCCGGACGGCGGACGGCGCGCTGCTGCTCGTCGAGCTGGAGGACCTCAATCCGTATCTGTCACTCGACCGGGTCGGCGAGGACGTCCGTGAGGCGTTCGTGGCGCGGCTGAAGAGCTCGATCGCCTCGCTGCCCCGCTGACCCCCGTCCGGCCCGCCCCCGCATGCGGGGGTCCTGAGCCGGTGTGAGGGTGCAAAGGTGACCACTGCCAGCGAGCAAGCTCCCGCCGCGCAGAGTGCCGCCGCGCCGCCGCCCGTCCTCGACCGGCGGCGGCGGAACATCGTCTTCGCGACGATCGTGCTGGGTATGCTGCTCGCGGCCCTGGACCAGACGATCGTGGGCACGGCCCTGCCGACGATCGTCTCGGACCTGGGCGGGGCCGCGCACATGTCGTGGGTGGTCACCGCCTATCTGCTGGCGGAGACGGTGGCCACCGTCCTGGTCGGCAAGTTCGGCGACCTGTTCGGACGGAAGCTGGTCTTCCAGGTCTCGGCGATCATCTTCATCACGGGTTCGTTCCTGTGCGGTCTCGCGTCGGACATGCTGCTGCTGATCATCTGGCGCGGTATGCAGGGCATCGGCGCGGGCGGTCTCATGGTCACGTCGATGGCGTTGATCGCGGACGTGATCCCGCTGCGCGAACGGGGCAAGTACCAGGGTGCGATCGGAGCGGTGTTCGGCATCTCGACGGTGATCGGGCCGCTGCTCGGCGGGCTCTTCACCGACCATCTGACCTGGCGCTGGGCGTTCTACGTCAATGTGCCGATCGCCATCGTGGTGGTGATCGCCGCAGCCCGGAACATTCCGTCGGTGAAGGCCGCCGGCCGGCCGGTCATCGACTACGCCGGGATCGCGCTGGTCACCGTCGGGGCGAGCGCGCTGATCCTGGCGACGAGCTGGGGCGGGAACGAGTACGCCTGGGGCTCGCCCATGATCATCGGGCTGTTCGCCGGCGGGCTGATCGCCCTGGCGCTGTTCTGCGTGGTGGAGACGCGGGCGAAGGAACCGATGCTGCCGATGCGGCTGTTCCGGAACCCGGTGTTCACGGTCTGCTCGATCCTCAGCTTCATCGTGGGCTTCGCGATGCTCGGTTCGATGATCTTCCTGCCGACCTATCTCCAGTACGTGGACGGGGACTCGGCGACGCTCTCGGGGGTGCGGACGCTGCCGCTGGTCGTCGGTCTGCTGGCCGCCTCGATCTTCAGCGGCAACGTGGTGAGCAAGACGGGCCGCTACCGGGTGTTCCCGATCGTGGGGACGCTGGTCATGGCGGCCGGACTGTTCCTGCTGTCCAGGATGGGGCCGGGGACCGGCGTCTGGCTGGAGTCGCTCTACATGGTGGTGCTGGGGCTCGGCATCGGTCTGGCCATGCAGGTGCTGACGATCGCCGTGCAGAACACCGTCGACTACGAGGACCTGGGCACGGCCACCTCGGGCGTGACGTTCTTCCGCACCCTGGGCAGCGCCTTCGGCACGGCGGTGTTCGGCACGATCTACGCCAACGCGCTGAAGCCGAACCTCACCGACGGCGTCGCGCGGGCGGTGGCGGCGGGCGGCGACCCGGCGGCCCTGGCCCGCGCCTCGCAGAGCCCGCAGGCGCTGCACGCGCTGCCCGCCGCCCAGTCGGAACCGTTGGCCCTGGCCTACGCGGACACCCTGCACACCGTGTTCCTGTGGACGGTGCCCATCGCGCTGATCGGCTTCGTCGTCGCGCTGTTCCTGAAGGAGGTGAAGCTGCGGGACTCGGCCCGGCTCGGGTCGACGGACATGGGCGAGGGCTTCGCCCAGCCGGGCAGCGGGGACTCGGCGAAGGTCCTGGAGTACTCCGTGGCCACGATCCTGCACGGCGCGGGCCCGGACACCGCCCGGCAGATCACCGCCGGGTCCGACACCCGCCTCGACATGGCGGGGGCCTGGGCGGTGATGCAGGTCGACCTCTTCACCAGGATGGTCGGCCACGCGGGCCTCGGGCTGATCGCGGCCCGGCACCGCATCCCGCCGGAGGTGCTGGTGCCCGTCTTCGACCGAATGATCGAGGAGGGCTATCTGACGGGCGACGGCCGGATCTTCTCGCACACGGCGGCCGGCCGGCGCGAGGCCTCGGTGATCTCCGACGCCTGGGGCCGCTGGCTCAACGAGCGCCTGGCCGAGGACGGCGCCCGCCCCGACGACCATCAGCTCCGGGCCACCGTGGACGTGATCGCCAAACGACTGCTGGCGGAGGACCTGGCCCAGGAGCTGTCCCCGGCGGCCGGTCCCGGCGGTTCGAAGCGGGTGGGGGCCCCGGTCTGAGGCAGTGGCCGGGGGCCCGCTCCCGGGCCCTTCCCGCACGGACGGGTCAGTGCTCCCAGGACCGGGGGCGGACCAGCGCCTCCCATTCCGCGCGGAGCAGGCCGAGGATCGCGTTGTCGTGGCGGCGGCCGCGGTGCAGGCAGGAGGACCGGCGTACGCCTTCATGGACGAAACCGGCTCCGCGCAGGGTGGCGAGGGCCGCCGTGTTGTCGGTATGGGTGACGGCCTCGACGCGGTGGAGGGGCAGCTCGCCGAAGGCCAGGTCGGTGAGGGCGGCGAGCGCGTCGGCTCCGATGCCCTTGCGGCGGTGCTCGGGGGCGAGGAGGAGGTAGGCCTCGGCGGTGCCGTCGGCGAAGTTCTCCTCGATGAGGGCGATGTGGCCGACCGGGGTGCCGTCCGCGAGGAGGACGAGGAAGTCGTCCCGGTCCCGGTCCTCCACGTTGGCCTCGACGCGCTCGCGGAATTCGTGGAGGGAGCCGGGCCAGACGCCGATCTCGTGGGCGGCCACCGGGTCGGCGCGCCAGTGGTGGATCAGTTCGGCGTCGTCGGGCTCGACAGGAGTGAAGGCGACGTCACGGCCCCGCCAGAATCGTTCCCGCGTGGCATCGGGCGTCGCTGCTTCGTCGTCCTCGTTCATGCGCGGATCGTACGGTCGCGCACGGTCCGCCGGGAAACGGATTTCGCGGGTCCGCGAGCGGCGGTCAGGGCGCGTCCGGCACGCCGCTCAGTCGACGAAGACCGCCGTCGTGTAGACCCAGGCGCCCTCGTGCCGGACGAAGCGGCTCTTCTCGTGGAGGGAGTCGGGGCGCCCGTCGTCGGTGTAGTGGGCGCGGAAGGTGACCGTTCCGGTGGAGTGGAAGGCGCTGCCCTCGGTGGTCTCCAGGATGTCCAGCCCCGTCCAGCGCATCGCGGGGTCGAAGTCGACGCCGGGCGGCCGGGTCCCGGGGTGCCAGGTGCGCAGCAGGTACGCCGCGTCCCGGACGACGAAGGCCGCGTACCGGGAGCGCATCAGGGCCTCGCAGGTCGGCGCGGCGGCGCTGCCGGAGTGGAAGCGGCCGCAGCACTCCCCGTAGGCGGCGTGCAGGCCGCAGGGGCACGGGGAGGCGGGGGTGATCCGCGCGGCGGCGGGCCCCCGCGGCCGGGAGGTGCGTCGTGACATGGGTCCATTGTGACGCGTGGCGGCGGGCTCAGGGTTTGCGGGCCACGCCGGCGTAGCCGGGGATCGGCTCGTCGCCCGGGACGTCGATGACCTCTCCGAGCTCCGGATGCCAGTCGGCGGAGAGCGAGACGCCCGGCTCGACCAGTTCGAGACCGTCGAAGAACGCCGTGAGTTCGGCGCGGCTGCGGGGACGCAGCGTCATCCCGCGCGCCTTGTACATGGCCCGTGCCTGCGCGGCGCCCTCCGGGTTGAAGTCGCCGGTGGTGTGCGAGAGCACGAGATAGCTGCCGGAGGGAAGCTGCTCGACCAGCTTGTCGACCAGTTCGCCCGCGCCGTCCTCGTCGTCGATGAAGTGCAGCAGGGCCAGCATCGACAGGGCGATCGGCTCGTCGAAGTCCAGGACCTTGCCGGCCTCCGCCAGGATGGTCTCCGGCTTGCGGGCGTCGGCCTGGATGTACTCGGTGGCGCCCTCGGGCGTGGAGCGGAGCAGCGCCGCCGCGTGGGCGAGCACGATCGGGTCGTTGTCGCAGTAGACGACGCGTGCGTCGGGGGCGGTCTGCTGGGCGATCTGATGGAGGTTCGGCTCGGTGGGTATGCCGGTGCCGATGTCCAGGAACTGGCGCACCCCGCTCTCGGCGAGCCGGCGGGTGGCCCGGTGCATGAACGCCCGGTTGACCCGCGCCATGTCACGGCCCCGTGCGTCCAGGGCGAGCAGCTGTCGCGCCATCTGTTCGTCGACCGGGTAGTTGTCCTTGCCGCCGAGGAACCAGTCGTACATCCGGGCCGGATGCGGCTTGCTGGTGTCGATCTCGATGGAGTGGGGTTCTTGCCCGGTCATGGCGCGCTCCGTGGTCGGGTGTCCGTGCAGAGGAGGGGTGCGATATCAGGTGAGCAGGAAGTCGGCCTGGCCTGCCTTGGCTCCCTGGATGAACGCGGCGATCTCACCGTTGGAGTAGATGAGAGCAGGGCCGTCCGGGTCGGCGGACTGGCGTACGGCGACCCGCCCGTCGGCGAGCTTCATGGCCTCGACGCAGTTGCCGCCGTTCCCGCCGCTCCACGGCTTGTACCAGCCTTCGGAGCCGAGGTCACCGGCGGGCATGCCGTTGTATATGTGGTTCATCACAGCTCCTTGCGGAAGTCCCGGAGGATTTCCTTCGTGCGTTGTGCAGTCGCGGCCTGAGCCGCCATGCGGTCCATGACTTCGAGATAGGAGGCCACCTCGGGTCGGGCGTCGAAGTAGACGGCTCCGGTCAGGTACTCGCTGTAGACCATGTCGGGGAGTTCGGGGACGGCGAACCGGAAGAGGACGAACGGTCCGTAGGTTCCCGGGTGGTGGCCGGTGGCGAACTCCGCGATCTGAAGCGTGACGTGAGGAAGCTCCGTGGCTTCGAGCAGCTTGTCGATCTGCCCGCGCATCGTCTGCACACTGCCGACGGGACGCCGCAGGACGGTCTCGTCCATGATCGCCCACAGTCTGGGGGCGTCCTCCTTGGCCAGCAGGGACTGGCGCTCCATCCGCAGCGCCACATGGCGCTCGATGTCCTCGGGCCGGGTCTGGCCGACCGCTCCGGTCCGCATCACGGAACGTGCGTAGCCCTCGGTCTGGAGGAGTCCGGGCACGAAGTGCGGCTCGTACATGCGCAGCAGGCTCGCCGCGCCCTCCAGGCTGACGTACATGCTGAACCAGTCGGGCAGGACGTCGTGGAAACGCTGCCACCAGCCCGGCTTGTTCGCCTCCTCGGCCAGGTCGACGAAGGCGTCGGCCTCCTGGTCGGCGATGCCGTACGCCTTCAGCAGCAGCTGGACGTAGGGGATCTTCAGCCCGACCTCGGCCGTTTCCATTCTGCGTATCGTCGCCGGGGCGACCCTGAGCACCTTCGCCGCCTGGTCACGGGTCAGACCGACACGCTCGCGCAGATCTTGCAGGCGCTTGCCGAGAACGACCTGGCCCACGGTCGGGGCGGACCGCGGTTCGCTCACTTCAGACCTCCCCATGCGCTGTTCTGCGAGCAGTGTGCCATGCGTGCGCCCCCAACGACACAGTCACTCTGGAAATTTCAGAGTGCCTCTTGCCAAGTGTCATCGTCAGGGGGAGAGTTGACTCCCGAACCAGTTCGCTCAGTCACGCCCGCCCCCGATCACCCGGGGAACGAAGCGTGACGCAGCCCCCACTGTGAGGAATCGGTCGTGGCACCTGGCAGTGCGCTCATCCCCCGGCTCATGGACCTCAGCCCCGGGACGGAGACGCTCCGTTACTGCTTCGCGCTGCCGGCGCACCCGGAGTCGGTGGCCGGTGCGCGCGAGCTGACGCGAGCCCGGATGGACGCCTGGAAGCTGGGCCGTGACACCGGTGACGCGGCTGTCCTCATCGTCTCCGAGCTGGTGACCAACGTCGTCGTGCACACCGCGAGCACCCGGGTGGTGTGCGAGCTGAGCCGGCTCGGCAGACGACTGCGGATAGCCGTGCAGGACCAGGGGCACCAGCCCGACGGTCCGCGGCTGCGCCGCTCGTCCGACGACGAGCACGGCCGCGGTCTGCTCCTGGTCGACGCGATGAGCAGCGCCTGGGGTTCGCACGACGCCCAGAACGCCTCCGGACGCATCGTCTGGGCGGAGCTGGCGCCCGACGCGGAGCAGCCGTCCGGCACGGAGCAGCCATGCTGAAGAACGCGCTGGCCAGGCTGCGCTCGGCGCACCGGGCCCGGACGCCCGAGCAGGCCCGTGGCGGCGGCCGGGTGCGGCTGGTCCTGCCGGCCTCGATGTCGGCCACCCTGGGCTGTGACGCGGTCGGGGTGCCCGCCCGGCACGGCTTCCGCCTCATGTCCCATCTGCCGCGCACCGGATGCGTCTTCGCCGACGCGGACCGCTGGTGGTGGATCGTCCCGGCCGGCTCCGACCTGGATCTCGACTGGCCCGAGCAGGTGACGTACGCGCGTGACGCGGACGTGCCCGGGGGGCGGCCCCGGCTGATCCACTCTCCGGACGGTCTCACCCCGTACACCCCGCCCATTCCGCTCTTCCTGATGGTCTGCCAGGTGACCGGGGTGGTGCCGAGCTGGGCCACGGCCGGCAGGCCGAGCGTCGTGTCCGCGCCGTAGTCTCCCTGGCGACCGGGCGGCGGGGCCCGCGTCGGAGCGAGCCGGGCCCGGTCAGGTCGGGCCCGTCTCGTTCCGACGCGGGTCCCGCGAGGTCAGGGCCGGTCGAGGTACGCGAGCCCCGGGTGGACCTCGACGTACCGGTCGAGCAGCCGCCGGGCCACTGCCACGGAGTCGACCAGCGGGTGCAGCGCGAACGCCTGGACGGCCGCCGCGCTGGACCCGCTCTCCGCCGCCTCCAGCACCGCCCGCTCCACGGCCTTCACGGCGGTGACGAGGCCGACCGCGTGGTCCGGGAGGGGGGAAACGGCCACCGGGTGGGCCCCGTTGGCGTCGACGAGACAGGGCACCTCGACGACGGCGTCCGCGTCCAGGGCCGAAAGGGCGGTGCGGTTGCGGACGTTGAGGATCAACGAGGTGCGTTCGTTGCGGGCGACGGCCCGCATCAGGGCGAGCGCGACCTGTTCGTAGCCGCCGGACTCCAGGTCGCTCTCCTCCCGCTCCCCGGCTCCGGCGACATCGCGGTTCTCCGCCATGTACGTCGCCTCGCGTTCGGCGCGGGTGCGGTCCCAGGTGGCCAGGGCGGGGGTGCCGGGCTCCCTCATGCGGGCGTAGAAGCCCTCCTGCTGGTCCCGGAGGAAGGCGCCCCGGGTCTGTTCGGCCTCCTGATAGGCGCGTACGGCTTCCCGGTTGAAGTAGTAGTAGTGCAGGTACTCGTTGGGGATCGCGCCCAGCGACCGGAGCAAGTCCGCGCCGAAGAGACGGCCCTCCTCGAAGGATGCGAGCAGCTCGGGGTCGGCGAGCAGCCGGGGCAGTTCGTCCCGCCCGTCCACGTACAGCCCCCGCACCCACCCGAGGTGGTTGAGCCCGGCGTAGTCGATCCAGGCCCGGTCCGGGTCGGCGCCCAGGACGCGTGCGACGCGCCGCCCGAGACCGACCGGCGAGTCGCAGATCCCGATGACCCGGTCTCCCAGGTGCCGGGACATGGCCTCGGTGACGAGGCCGGCCGGGTTGGTGAAGTTGATGACCCAGGCGTGCGGGGCGAGCCGGGCGATGCGGCGGGCGAGGTCGAGGGCGACAGGAACGGTGCGCAGCCCGTAAGCGATGCCGCCGGCGCCGACGGTCTCCTGGCCGAGGACGCCTTCGTCGAGGGCCACCCGTTCGTCGGCGGCGCGTCCGGCCAGCCCGCCGACCCGGATGGCGGAGAAGACGAAGTCGGCGCCGCGCAGTGCCTCGTCGAGCTCCGTGGTGGCGACGACGGCGGGGGCGTCCGCGATGCCCCGCCCCTGTTCCTCCAGGACGCGGGCGACGGCGGTGAGCCGGTCGGCTTCGGTGTCGTACAGCGTGACCCGGGAGACGCGGCCCTCGGCGTGATCGCCGAGGAGGGCCCCGTACACGAGAGGCACCCGGAATCCGCCACCGCCAAGAATGGTGAGTTTCACGCTGCTCGATGGTACGGGACAGCCCTTGAGGTCCGGCCTTCCGCCGCCGGCCGCGCCCACGGCCCCGGAGCGCGACGCGGCGGCCCCGGGCCCGTGGGCGTGATCCGGGGCCGCCGCGGTCGGGCGGGGGCGACGGTGTGTCAGTAGCCGCTCCACCAGCGGGCGACCGCCTGCCAGAGCCGGGCGGGGGCGGCCGGCCGGCGCTGCTGCGGGATCGTCGCCAACGGAGCGGGTTCGGGGGAAGGGGCCGGTTCGGACACGAGGGGTGCGGCCGGGGCGGGAGCGGGTGTGACGCCCGGGGCGGGAGTCGGTGTGACGCCCGGGGCGTGGGCGGGCTGCGCCACGGCCGCCTCGTGCCGGGGCTCGGGGACCTGCCTGGCCGGGGAGGAGATCTCCCAGGCGTCGGCCGGGCGGGCGGCGCGGGCCATCACCGAGAGCGGGTCGGCGTCCAGCTTCTGCTGGGGGCTGGGGGCGAACTTCACCGGCAGTTCGACCAGGTGGCGGGACATGATGTTGCCGACCCAGCGCAGCTCGCTCTCCCCGACACCGAGCTCCAGGTCCGGCAGGCGCATCAGGAGGGCGTCGACCCCGACGTCGGCGATGGCCCGGCCGATGTCCTGTCCCGGGCACTCGTGGGGGCCGCCGCTGAAGGCGAGGTGGGCACGGTTGCCGCTCATGTCGGCGGCCAGGTCCGGGCGGACGGTGGGGTCGGTGTTGGCCGGAGCGATCCCGACGAGCAGGGCGTCGCCCGCCTTGATCTGCTGGCCGCCCAGCTCGGTGTCGCCGACCGCCCAGCGGCCGAAGACGGCGGTGAACGGCGGCTCGTCCCAGAGGGTCTGCTCGACAGCCTCGGGGACGGTCATGTGCCCGCCGCTGAGCCGGGCGCGGAAGCGCGGGTCGATCAGGACCATGCGCAGCACGTTGGCGATGAGGTTGGCGGTGGACTCGTAGGCGGCGATCATGATCAGGCGCAGATGCTCGATGACCTCGGTGTCGGTCATCGTCGCGGGGTGCTCGACGAGCCAGGAGGCCAGGTCCGGCGAGGGTTCGGCGCGGCGCCGCTCGACCAGGCGCGTCAGCACGGACACGACGTGGGCGTTGCTGGCCACGGCGGTCTCGGTGCCGCGCGTCATGTCCCGGGCCGCCTGGACGAGACGCTCGTCGTACTCCTCCGGCATGCCGAAGATCGCGCACACGACCATCATCGGCAGATGCTCCGCGAACTGGCTGACCAGGTCGGCGGTGCCCTTCTCGCAGAAGTCGTTGACGAGGCGGTTACTGAAGCGGTTGATGTGGCGGCGCACCCCGCGGGTGTCGATGCGCTCCATGCTGTCGGTGACCGCGCCGCGCTGCCGTTCGTGCTTGGCGCCGTCGGCGAACACGCAGACGGGCTGCCAGGTGAAGATCGGGGCGAGCGGGTGGTCCGGGGCGACGCTGCCGTCCTGGAGGGCCCGCCAGCGCCGCGAGTCCCGGGAGAACTGGGAGGGCGTACGGGTGACGTGGAGGTTCTCGCTGTGGCCGAGCACCAGCCAGGCGGGAACGTCGCCGTGGAGCAGGATCGGGGCGACCGTGCCGTGTTCTGCGCGGAGCTTGTCGTAGAGGCCCGCCGGGTTGTTCTCCGCCTCGGGGCCGTAGAGCCGGCGCAGTCCGCCGGGGCCGGTGTCGAGGTTGTGGGCCGGGCACTGGGGCGGGGGCACGGCGCCGGGTTCGTGGTGGAAGGGGGTTGTCACAGGGGCTCCAGGGATCAGGATTCCAGGGCTGGTGCACAAGCGGGCGGGACGGGCCGACGGGTCGCGGCCCGGGCCGGACCCGGCCGGGGGCAGGCGCCGCGGGATGGCGCGCGCCCCCGGTCGTGGATCCGGTCGGATCCGGTCGGATCCGGTCGGATCCGGTCGGATCCGGTCGTGGATCCGTTCGTGGATCCGTTCGTGGATCCGTTCGTGGATCCGGGTGGACCGGGTTGGTCCCGTAGGAGGTTCGGCGTCAGGCGAGGGGGACGGCCAGGCTGTGCAGATAGCGCATCAGGGTCATCAGCACATCGCGGCTGGAGGCCCGCAGCCGGGCGTCGCAGTCGACCATCGGGACCTCGTCCGGCAGGTCGAGGGCTCTGCGCAGGGCCTCGACCGGGTGGTGCGGCGCGTCGGGGAAGGTGTTCACGGCCACCACGAAGGGCACTCCGCGCTCCTCCAGCCGGCCGATGACGTCGAAGCTGACTTCGAGCCGTCTCGTGTCGATGAGGACGACCGCGCCCAAGGCGCCCTCGAAGAGGCCGTTCCAGAGGAACCAGAAGCGTTCCTGGCCGGGGGTTCCGAACAGATAGAGGATCAGTTCCTCGCTGAGGCTGACCCGTCCGAAGTCCATGGCGACCGTGGTGGCGGTCTTCGTCTCCACCCCGGCGTTGTCGTCCACGCCGACGCCGGCCTGGGTCATGGTCTCTTCGGTCGTCAGCGGCCGGATCTCGCTCACCGAGCCGACCATGGTGGTCTTGCCGACGCCGAACCCGCCGACGATCACGACCTTCACCGCGGCGGTGGCCGTGGTGGGAAGGACGTCCTCGCTGCGGGGTCCGGTGATCGTGTCAGAGCTTCTGAAGTCCATGCATCACCGCTTCGAGAAGGGACCTGTCGGGGAGCGTGGCGCGGACGATCGGCGCACGCGACTGGATGAGTTCGGTCGCGAGGAGATCGCTCAGGAGCGAGGTGACCACGCTGAACGGCAGGCTGAGGTAGGCCGAGATCTCGGCGACGGACAACGGCGCCTGGCAGAGCCGCAGGATGGCCGCCTGCTCGGGCTGGAAGGTCGGCGAGGGCTCCGCCCGCGCGACGACCATCGTGACCAGGTCGAGCGCGGACCGTTCACTGTCGTCGAGATCGCCGGTGATCACGTACAGCCGTTCCGGATCGTGCAGGTCCGGATCGGCCTTGCGGCGTTCTCGTCGAGGACCACTCATCCGGACTGCCCGCCGTGGCGGGGCGGGCTGGTCAGGTGGGCTCCGATCCGCACGACCATGTCCCGCATCCGGGCCCCGACGAGTCCGGCGTCGACGGTCTCGCCGGCCAGGACCGCGAGATAGGCGCCGGTCCCGGCCGCCATCAGGTAGAAGAACCCGCCCGTCACCTCGATGACCACGAGCTTCATGAGGCCGTCGCTGTACGGGATCTCGGTGGCCACGGCGGCGGCCAGGCTCTGCAGCCCGGCGCAGGCCGCCGCGAGCCGGTCGGCGACGTCGGGATCGCCACCGTGCATCGCGATGCGCAGGCCGTCCGACGAGAGCACCACGATCTGGTGGATGCTCGGGACGTCGTCGGCCAGTTCCTTGAGCATCCAGTCCATGTTTCCCCGCTGCTGGATCACTTCAGGTCTCCCTTGTCCCACGCGTCATCGGAGTCTTCGCCGTGCTTTCGTTCCTGCGGTACGCCGTTGACGGCCTTGGTGAAGGCCTCCAGCCAGAGGCCGGGGGGCTTCTCCTCGCCGCGTCCGTCGTCCGCGCCCTCGTCCGCGCCGGGGTGGAAACCGTTGGCGGGTGCGGGGGGCGGTGGGGGCTGCTGCGGGAGGTTGTGCGAGCCGAGCGGGGCGCGCCCCCGGCTGCGGCGCTGCGGCAGCCCGTTCTCGGTCCACTCGGTGACCACGGGAAGGTCGTCCTCCATGGCTGCCGCGGGAGGGGCCGGGTGCGACGTGACCGCGGGGGCTCCGGTGGAGACCGGTGCGGCCACGGACGGCACGGGGCCGGTGGCGGCGGGCTTGGGCTTGCGCTTGCCGGGCGGCGGCACCACGTGCTGGAGCTGCGACATGTCCAGGGAGCTGGTGGGCCGCGAGGTGGCGCCGATGCCGTGGGCGATGCCCGGGGCGGGACCGGTGGTGATCATGTCGCGCGGCACGATGAGGACGGCGCGGACGCCGCCGTAGGCCGACTGACGCAGCGACACCTGGAGCTGGTACATCCGGGAGAGCCGGCCGACGACGGCCATGCCGAGGCGCGGGGACTCCCCGAGGTCGTTCATGTTGATGCCGGCCTGGGCCTGGGCGAGCATGTTCTCGGCGCGGGCTCGGGCCTCCTCGCTGAGGCTGACGCCGCCGTCCTCGATCTCGATGGCGATGCCGGTCTGCACCTCGACCGCGGTGACGTGCACCCGGGTCTGGGGCGGTGAGTAGCGGGTCGCGTTGTCGAGGAGTTCGGCGCAGGCGTGGATGAGCGGTTCGACCGAGGTGCCGACGATGGCGACCTTGGCGATCGAGTGCAGATCGACCCGCTGGTACTCCAGGATGCGGGACATCGCGCCGCGCAACACGCTGAACAGCGGTACGGGCTTGGGCCACTGGCGGCTTGGGCGGGCGCCGCCGAGCACGGCGATGGAGTCGGCGAGGCGGCCGATCAGCGCGGTGCCGTGGTCGATGCGCAGCAGGTCGTCGAAGACCTCGGGGTTGCGCCCGTAGTGGTCCTCCATCTCCCGCAGCTCACTGGCCTGGCGGTGCACGATCGCCTGGACGCGGCGGGCGACGCTGACGAAGGCGCGCTGAGCGGAGTCACGCCGCGCCTCCTCGTTGTCGATGACTTCGAGGACCTGGTAGATCTGCTCGCGCAGCGCCTTGGGCAGATGCCGGTTGGCCGCGTCCGCGTCGACGACGTCGCGCATCACTTCTTCGGGCGAATTGCCCACGCGCAGCCGCCGGATGGCGGCGGGCATGACTTCCTTGGTGAGCCGTACCGTCTCGGCGTCGTGCGAGAGGATGCGGTGTTCCAGGTAGGCGATGCGCTGTTCGTACTCCGCGCGCTGGACGCGCATGGCGCGTCGGCGGCGGTGCAGCGCCACGGTGAGTACGGCGACCACGAGCGTGGCGATCGCGCCGCACACGGCGACTGGTATCCGCGCGGCCGGTGCGACCAGGGCCGAGCCGGCGGCGGTGGCGCCGAGGAGCAGGGCCACGGGCAGCAGGACTACGCGGACGACGGGAATTTCTCTGTCGGTCGGCGGTGATTCAACACGGACCATCTAAAACCCTCTGGCGGTTGATTCCGGGATGTATGCGCACGTGAGCGGAGACTCAGGAACAAGTGCTCGAATTCATCTCAACTCGACTTCACTGCGCGTGAGCTTAGCCAGATCAGAACAGTGCTTCGGCATATTCACCCAACCCCCTGCGGAAGCTCTCCGAGAGGAATACACTCACCAGTTTTTGCACGCTGCGCTGTGGTGCGTGCGCGCTGAGTGATCGTGGCCGAAATCATCCCCCTGGAGGGCTCTCCGAGCTCGGAATCCGAAACACCCAACACCAGTTATTGGAATTTTCCAGGGCAAATCGCCCTCGCGTAGGAGCATTTCGTCGGGCAGAACAGGACAACGGCACAGGTGATCGAACCGGATCGAAAGGTGCAGATTCCTGACCGACGAGCGAGTGACGCGCGAAATCGCCGCGCTGACGCGGCTACGAAGACCCTGGGCCGGGCCGCCGGATCAACGCCGGGCTCCGCCGAGCCGCCCCTCCAGCTGGACGAGCAACTCGCCCAGCCTGGAGCCGAGTTCGCCGCGCGCATCCCCGTCCAGACCGGCGAGCACCGCGCGTTCGTAGGCGAGCTGTTCGGGCAGGATCCGGTCGACCAGGGCCCGGCCCTCGTCGGTGAGCCGGACATGGGCGACCCTCCGGTCGCGGGCGTCGCCCCGGCGCTCGACCAGGGCGCGGTCCTGGAGGGCGCGCAGCCGCTTGGTGACGGCAGCCCCGGAGGAGAAGGTCTCGCGGGCCAGCTCGCCGGGGGTCAGCTCCCGGTCCGTCCTGCGTACGGCGCCGAGGAGGTCGAATTCGGCGCGGGTCAGTCCGGCGGAACGCAAGGGGGCGTCCTCCGCCTGCTGGAGCAGGGCGGCGCAGCGGTTGATCCGGCCGATGATCTCCATCGGTCCGGTGTCGAGCCCGGGGTTGACGGCCTGCCACTGCCGGACCACCGAGGCAACGATGTCGTCGGTCACTCCGCTCCGATCGAAGGGGCGTGGACCGTAGGAGGTGTGTCGCCCCCGGGCCCCCGCCGTTGTGCTGTCGCGGCGAGCGTACGGTGTCCGGCCTGCTCGGCCGCGAGAAGGCGCTGCTCCGGCAGGGCGCGCTGCCACCATTCGCCCGCGGCGGTGTCGCCGGCCTCGCGCAGTTCGACGAGGCTCGCGGTGAGCGCCCGGCGCGCCCGGTCCCGGGCCGCGGGCGCCGCCCCGGGGTCGGCTCCGGTCCGTTCGGCGTCGGCGCGGGCCCGGTCAAGGGCGTCGAGCGCCCGCTCGACGCGCCCCGCCGCCCGCCGGTTGGTGACCAGCGTCGCGGCCAGGAAGCCGACGACCGCTCCGAGGACGGTGTCCAGGACCCGGTCGCCGATGAGCTCCCCGGCCGGATGGGCGCCGCCGAACTCCAGGACCAGCAGGGCCATCGGGGTCACCGCGACGGAGCCGAGCCAGTAGTTGCGGGTGATGAGGGCCTCCGCGGCGAAGCTGAAGAAGAGGCAGCAGCAGACGAGGGCGAGCGGGCTGATCCGGGACACGGACAGGACCGCGGCGAAGACGAGCACGCCCAGGAGGTTGCCGAGGGTGCGCTGGATGGCCCGGTTCCACGACAGGGTGATGTTGGCCTGGTAGAGGGAGGCGGCGGTGACGATCGCCCAGTAGGGGCGTCCGACGCCGAGCGCGGCGCAGAGGTACCCGGCGAGCGCGCAGCCCGCCAGGGTGCGGACGGCGACCGGCAGCAGCGGCGATCCGGGGCCGAGGCGGCGGAGCAGGGCGCGACGGGCCGCGTGGCGCCCCTCGGGGCCCCGCCGGGCGGCGCGCTCCGCGTCGATCCCGTAGAGCTCGTCGGCGGTGCCGGGGGCCGGCGGCGGCGCGGGCACGGGACCTCGGGCCCGGGTCAGGGCGGCCCAGGCGCGCAGCCGGTCCGGATCCACGGTTCCGCCCTCGGGGCGCGGGGCCACGAAGGCCGCTTCGGCGTGCACCACCAGACGTTCCAGCGACCGGCGTACGGGGGTGGGGCGGCCGGAGGCGAGCAGGCACTGCCAGGCGGCGTGCACGGCGGCGGCCGCCGCGTTGCGGGTACGGGGGCCGGGGTCGGCGGCGCACGCTGCCGCAGCCTCCAGGGCGCGGGCGACGGCCCGGCGTTCGGGGCCCTCGCGGCGGAACAGGGCGGGCGCGACGGCGACCAGCCAGGCGAACGCGCCCGCCCCGAGGGTCAGGGCGAGGTGGCCGGGGATCTGCTCGGGGCGCTGCGGGGCGAAGAGGGCGGCGGAGCTGACGAAGGTGAAGATCACATGGCCGGGCGGTCCGATCCGGGTGGCGTCGCACAGCACCTTCTGGGCGGCGGCGAGCAGCGCCCCGACCGCGATGAGCACGGCGGTCGATCCGGTGAGCGACGCGGTGACCAGGGAGACGGCGAGCGAGGCCGTCATGCCGAGCACCACGCCCGCGACGGCCCCGGCCCGCCGGGCGTACGGCAGGCCGTGACCGTAGAGCGCGCAGAGCGAACCGGCCATCGTGTACATCACGAGGTCCAGCCGGCCGATGGCCAGGAGCGTCAGCTGGGGTGCCGCGGAGGCGACGACCACGCTGAGGGCGGGCTTGAACCAGGTGTCCGACGGCCGCGAGAGCCGGAGGGCCGAGGTCAGCGGGAGGGCCCGGGCGGAGGGCCGTCCCGGACGGATAGGTGTATCGGTCACTTATACACGTTAGCAGGTATTACACCTGTAAATCACCTGTAAATCATTTGGGCTCTGTTCGAGCGGCGGCGACTCGGGCACACTGTCCCGCGGACAGCGCGACCCATATTCTTTGAATCTTCATGCACCCACTACGATGACGGGCGATGACCAGGGTGAGCACGCGGGCGGACCGGCAGCGGTACCGCTCCCGCACGCCCCTCGCTCTGGGCTGGGTGTTCTTCCTCCTGGCCATGCTCTTCTGCTGCTCGGTCACCACCTCGTCCGCCGGCACCCCGGTGGCGGCGGGCCCCGCCGGGGCGAGTGCCGTCCGCGCTTTCACCCCGACGCCCGACGCCGCCTTCGAACCGGTCGTCCTGGCCTCCCCCGCGGACCGCGGACTCGGGACGTCGTGCCACGGGGGCTCGACGCACACGGCGGGCGTCGTGCTTCCGGCGTCGTCCGCCCCCGTCACCGTTCCCTCGCCCGTGACCTTCGTCCCCGCCACCCCGCTCACCGGCGCGGCGGCCATCCGGGGTCCCGCGCACGACGGTGTGCGTTCCGTCGATCAACTACGCCTTCAGGTCCAGCGGATCTAGAGGCCGGGTCCGCTCTCCCGCCGCGCCCTGGCGCCGGTTCACCGGGAGCGGTTTTTCGCCTGCCCCGCACCCCTTCCCCCTTCATGCATCGCCTGTATGCATCGGTTGAACGACGAGGACTCCCCATGGCTTCCGCCAAGAACCAGAACAACCCGGCCTCAGCGCGTCGCGCCAAGCTCGAGGAGGCGCGCCGCAAGGAGCGCGCCCGCGAGCGGCGGGTCCGCGCCATCACCATCAGCGCCTCGGTGGCCGTGGTCGCCGCCCTGGTCGCCGGGGGCGGCTATCTGATGTCGCAGGCGAACGAGAAGGACAAGAAGGAGGAGCAGGCCAAGACCTCGCCCGTCACCGGCGAGCGCAGCTGGGACGAGCTGGGGCGGGAGCACGTGACGGCCAAGGTCGACTACCCGATGAACCCTCCCGTCGGCGGCGACCACAACCAGGTCTGGATGAACTGCAACGCCGACGTCTACACCGACGAGATACCGAAGGAGAACGCCGTGCACTCGCTGGAGCACGGCGCGGTCTGGGTCACGTACAGCGACAAGGCCTCGGACGCCGACATCGAGGCGCTCACCAAGAAGGTCAAGTCGACTCCGTACTCCCTGATGAGCCCGGTCAAGGACCAGAAGGACCCGCTGATGCTCAGCGCGTGGGGCAAGCAGGTGACGATCAAGAGCGCCACCGACGACCGGGTCGCGCAGTTCTTCACCAAGTACGTGCAGGGCCCGCAGACCCCTGAGCCGGGGGCCGCCTGCACCGGCGGGCTGGACAAGTGACCGCCCTGACGCCTTCCGGCTCCACCCGTCGGATGGTCCTCGCGGGGGCCGCCGTGCTGCTCCTGGCGCTGGGGCTGGTGGCGCTGATGGTCGTACGCCCCTCCGCGGCCTCCCCGTCCGGGGCGTCCTCGGCGGCGCGGTCGGCTCCGGCGGAGGACTCCGTGGACGCGGGCTTCGCCCGGGACATGGCGATCCACCACCAGCAGGCGGTCGAGATGTCGTTCATCGTGCGGGACCGCACCGATGACGAGGACGTGCGGCGTCTCGCGTACGACATCATCAACACCCAGGCCAACCAGCGCGGCATGATGCTGGGCTGGCTGGAGCTGTGGGGGCTGCCGAAGAGCGCGGCCGGTCCGCCGATGGAGTGGATGGGGCACACCCTCACGCCGACCTACGACGGTTCGCTGATGCCGGGCATGGCCACCGACGCGGAGCTGGCGGCCCTCACGGCCGCGAAGGGCGAGAAGGCCGAGGTGCTGTTCCTGCGGCTGATGACCGTGCACCACCGTGCCGGTGCGGACATGGCGCAGGCGGCCGCCGGGGCGGCGAGGACGGACGCCATCCGGGATCTGGCGGCGGGCATGGTCAGCGGCCAGCAGTCGGAGATCGGCCTGATGGCGGACATGCTGAAGGACCGGGGCGCGAGGCCCTGAACCGAGCCCGACCGGAGGGGCGGTTCGGGCCGGACGGCCGGAACCGCCCCTTTCCGTGACGCCTTCCCCTCCGCTTCCGCGATACCGCCCGTTCCCGCGCCCCGCCGGGAGCCCCGCATCACATAGGCTCGGCGACGATATGAAGAGCATCCTCACTCCGCTGGGGCCCAAGGCCGACAAGGACACCGTGCGACGGCACAATCTGAGCCTGGTACTCCGTGCCGTACGGGACGAGGGCGAGCGCGGCGAGGCGACCCGGGCCGGAGTGGCCGCCCGGGTCGGGCTGACCCGGGCCGCGGTGTCCTCGCTCGTCGAGCAGCTGATGGACAGCGGGTTCCTCACCGAGTCGGGCAAGACGTTCAGCGGGCAGGCCGGCCGCCCCGGCACCGCGCTCAAGGTGGCCAGGACCGGGCCGGCCGGGCTCGGCGTGGAGATCAACATCGATTACGTCTCGGTGTGCGTGGTCGACCTGGCGGGCACCGGCCGGGTCCGGCAGACCGAGCACCTCGACAACCGGGGCGCGCCCGCCGAGGAGGCCCTGGCTCGGGCGGCCCGGATCGCCGCGCGGACCCTGGAGTCGGCGTACGAGCAGGAGTTGCGTCCGGTGGGCGCTGCGCTGGCGCTGCCGGGTCTCGTCTCCGGCGGGTCGGTACGGCAGGCCCCCAACCTCGGCTGGAACGAGGTCCCGGCGCAGGAGCTGTTCGCCGAGGCGCTGGCCGCCCTGCGCCCCGGCCACCCGGTGCTGCCGGTCGCCTCGGAGAACGAGGCCAATCTCGCGGCACTGGCCGAGCTGTGGTTCGGCGGCCTGGGGGATGTCCGGAGCTTCCTCTATCTGACCGGGGAGATCGGGGTCGGGGGCGCCCTCGTCCTGGGCGGCGAACTGCTGCGCGGTGCGCACGGTTTCGCCGGGGAGATCGGGCATGTCGTGGTGGATCCGGCGGGGCCGGAGTGCCGGTGCGGTTCGCGGGGGTGCCTGGAGCAGTACGCCGGTCAGGCGGCGCTGCTGCGGGCGGCCGGGATCGAGGGCCTCGGCGGCGCCTCCGGGGTGCTGGAGCTGGAGCGGCGCGCGGGTGCCGGGGACCCGCGCGCGGTGGCCGCGGTCGGTGAGGCGGGCCGGATGCTGGGCCGGGTGCTGTCGGGCGCGGTGAACCTGATCGACCCGGACGCGGTGGTGCTCGGCGGGATCTACCGGGGGCTGATGCCGTGGCTGGCGCCGCCGGCCGACGAGGAGCTGACGGGCCGGGTGGTGTCGGGGCTCTGGGCCCCGGGCAGCGGCCGGCTCCGGGCGTCGTCGGTGGCGGGGGACGCGGCGCGGGGAGCGGCGGCGCTCGTGGTGCAGGACGTGCTGGACGATCCGGTGGCGTACGCGGAGCCGTCCGGCGGCTGAGCCGGGCCCGGACGGCCCCGGCTCAGCCGGTGGGCCGGACCCGGTGCGGGCCGGCCCGGTGCGGGTCAGCGCACGGCGAGCAGGTGGTCCATGGCGAGCTGGTCCAGTGCCTCGAAGGCCATGCCGCGTTCCGCGGCGGCGTCCACGTCGAAGTCCTCGTACGCGCCGCGGTCGGCGAGCAGGTCCGCCAGTCCCTCGCCGGCGGTGGGGCGCGCCAGTTCGTCCAGGCGGGACGCGCGCAGGGCCGCCCGCACCTCGGGGTCGGCGCGGAAGGCGGCGGCCCGCTCCTTGAGGATGAGGTAGTTGCGCATGCAGCCCGCGGCGGAGGCCCAGACACCGTCGTAGTCCTCGGTGCGCGGGGGCTTGAAGTCGAAGTGGCGGGGGCCTTCGTAGCCGCTCTCCAGCAGGTCGACGAGCCAGAACGCCTGGCGCAGATCGCCCGCGCCGAAGCGCAGGTCCTGGTCGTACTTGATGCCGGACTGACCGTTGAGGTCGATGTGGAAGAGCTTGTCCGCCCACATGGCCTGGGCGATGCCGTGCGGGAAGTTGAGCCCGGCCATCTGCTCGTGCCCGGTCTCCGGGTTGACGCCGACCAGCTCGGGGCGCTCCAGGCGCTCGATGAAGGCCAGGGCGTGGCCGATGGTCGGCAGCAGGATGTCGCCGCGCGGCTCGTTCGGCTTGGGCTCGATGGCGAAGCGGAGGTCGTAACCCTGCTCGACGACGTACTCGCCCAGCAGGTCGAAGGCCTCCTTCATCCGGTGGAGGGCGAGGCGGACGTCCTTCGCCCCGCCGGACTCGGCCCCCTCACGGCCGCCCCACGCCACGAAGGTGCTCGCGCCCAGTTCGACGGCGAGGTCGATGTTGCGCAGGGTCTTGCGGAGCGCGTAGCGGCGTACGCCACGGTCGTTGGCGGTGAATCCGCCGTCCTTGAAGACGGGATGGGTGAAGAGGTTCGTCGTCACCATGGGTACGACGAGCCCGCTGTCGTCGACCGCCTTGCGGAAGCGCTTGACGATCCTTTCGCGCTCGGTCTCCGGCGCGCCGAAGGGGATCAGATCGTCGTCGTGGAAGGTCACCCCCCAGGCGCCCAGCTCCGCGAGCCGCCGCACCGACTCCACGGGGTCGATGGCCGCCCGGGTCGCGTCGCCGAAGGGGTCCCGGCCCTGCCAGCCCACGGTCCACAGGCCGAAGCTGAACTTGTCCTCGGGGGTGGGGGTGAAGCGTTCCGTCATCGTCGTCCGACCGCCTTCGCCTGCCGTCGGGACGCCCGGCCGCCAGCCCGGCACCCCTATTTGTTCAGTGTCATGACTAATCAAGCACACTCCACCTCGACCAGGGAACCCCCCTGCGGGGCGAAGGCGACCCCGCCCCCTGTGCAGGACGGCGGTCATCCCGTAATTTGTTCGTGCCCCAGCCAAATGATCAGGCCGTTCCGTGCGAAAGAGGCTCCCCATGCCGTCACCCGCCGTCGTCATCGGCGTGGACAGCTCGACCCAGTCCACCAAGGCCGCCTTCATCGACGCGGCGACCGGCGAGCAGCTCGCCGTGGGGCGCGCCCCCCATGTGGTCACCGGCGAGGCCGGGGCCCGGGAGAGCGATCCGGAGATCTGGTGGCGGGCCCTGTGCGAGGCGGTGGCCGCCGGGCTGAAGGAGTCCGGCCTCCCCGCCCGCGCCGTCACCGGCATCGCGGTCGCCGGGCAGCAGCACGGGCTCGTCGTGCTGGACCGGGCGGGCCGGCCGCTGCGCCCCGCGCTGCTGTGGAACGACACCCGCTCCGCGCCGCAGGCCGCCGCTCTCACGGACGCGCTCGGCGGGCCCGGGGCCTGGACGGAACGGACCGGGTCCGTGCCGGTCGCCTCCATCACCGCGTCCAAGTGGCAGTGGCTGCGCGAGATGGACCCCGCGAGCGCCGCGGACGCGGCGGCGGTCCGGCTCCCCCACGACTTCCTGACCGAACGCCTCGCGGGCGTCGCCGCCACCGACCCCGGGGACGCCTCGGGCAGCGGCTGGTACTCCACCGCCACCGGCGCCTACGACCCCGATCTGCTGGAGCTGCTCGGCCTGGACGCGGCGCTGCTCCCGGAGGTCGCGCCCACCGGGGCGGCCCGGATCGGCTCGCTCACCGAGTCGGCCGTGCAAGCGCTCGGGCTGCCCGCGGGCATCGCGGTGGCGGCCGGCACCGGCGACAACATGAGCGCCGCCGTGGGCCTCGGTCTTGGCGGCGACGGACTGCTGGACCACCCGGCCCTCAGCCTGGGCACCTCCGGCACGGTGTTCGCCGCCTCCCGCACCCGGCCCGCGTCGACCGCGCTGAACGGGTTCGCCGCCGCCGACGGCACCTACCTCCCGCTGGCCTGCACCCTCAACTGCACGCTCGCCGTGGACAAGGTGGCCGCCCTGCTCGGCCTGGACCGTGAGGACGCGACGCCCGGCGGCGAGGCCGTCCTGCTCCCCTATCTCGACGGCGAACGGACCCCCGACCTGCCGACCGCCTCCGGGCTCCTGACCGGCCTGCGCCATGACACGACCCGGCAGCAACTGCTGGGCGCCGCCTACGAGGGCGCGGCCGTCACCGTGCTGCGGGCCACGGACGAGCTGCTGTCGGCCTGCGGCCTCGACCCGCACGCGCCCGAGGTCGCCGCCCGCCCGCTGCGCCTGATCGGCGGCGGGGCGCAGGGGCGGATGTGGGTGGAGACGGTGCGCCGGCTCTCCGGTCGGCCGCTCGTCATCCCGGGCAGCGGGGAGCTGGTCGCCCTCGGTGCGGCGGCGCTCGCCGCCTCGGCGGCGGGCGGCGGCGATCCGGTGGCGCTGGCGACCGCCTGGCAGAAGTCGGGGACGGACCGCCGGCTGCCGCCGGTGGAACGGGACATGGAGACCTGGGAGCGGGTCACCTCGGTCCTGGAGCGGGCCTCCGGGCCGCTGCTCACCGGTCCCTGACGCCTCCTGGAGCCAGGGCCAGCATGTCCTCGATGAGGCCGACGGCGCGCTGGGTGCCGCCCTCGCTCCGGGCGGCGGCGCGCAACCGCGCGGACCGGCGGGCGGTTTCCGGGTCGTTCACCAGGGCGTTCAGGGCCGCCCGCAGGGTCTCGGCCGTGGCATCCGGGGTGTCGATGCGGCGGGCGACGCCCAGCTCCACCAGCCGGTCCGCGTTCATGAACTGTTCGGCGCCCTGGGGTACGGCGATCATCGGGACGCCCGCGAGGAGTCCGTCGCCGCAGCCGCCCATGCCGGCGTGGGTGACGAAGGCGTCCGCCTGTTCCAGGATCGCCCGCTGCGGGACCCACGAGTGCACTTCGACGCCTGGCGGGATGTCGCCGAGCTCGCGCGGATCGGTGTGCCTGCCGATCTGGAGCACGACGTGCCAGCCGGGCAGGTTCCCGTACGCCGCGAGGCACTGGCGGTAGAACTCCGGCCGGTTCGTGTACGCCGAGCCGAGGGAGATCAGCAGGACGTTCTCCGCGTCCTCGGGCCGGGTCCACCGGCCGGTGTCGGCGTGGGCGTCGAAGCAGGGGCCGACGAAGGTCACCGTCCCGGCGTCGACCCGGTCGGCGCTGGGCTGCATGGTCTCGGGGATCAGCGCGAGGGCCCGCGAGGGAGGGCCGGAGAAGGCGTCCACGTCGAGGGTGGCGGCCCCGCAGTCGGCGAGCCAGCGCCCGAACCTCTCCCGGTGCGCGGGGGCGCCGGGCAGCCCCCGCAGGTGCGCCGCGACCTCCTCCTCGTACCCCTCCCAGGCCACGAACGACGGGGACAGCTGCATGAGGGGCCGTCCCTGTGATTCGGCGAGGGCGCGGGCGGCGTAGGCGCCGATGTCGTACAGGTACAGGTCCGCCGGGTCGTGGTCGTAGGCGGCGTGCAGTTGGGGCAGTGCCTGCATCGCCTCGTCGAGGAAGAGGTCCATCGCGGCGACGGGGTCGGTCGGCCAGTTGTTGTCGGCGACCGGCAACACCGAGGTGCAGGGCACGAGTTCGGCTCCGGTGGCCTCGATCCGGTCCGCCACGAACGGGTCGTTGGCGTAGGTGACCCGGTGGCCTCGGGCCACCAGCTCACGGACGATGCCGAGGCCGGGCAGAACGTGGCTGACGATCGGGATGCCGATCATCGCGATGTGGGAGCGGCGCGGGGGCAAGGGTGATCACTCGCTTCGGGTAGGGGTACGGGGGCGGCGGAAGCCTCAGCCTTCGAGCGCGGGCACTCGGGCGGCCCGCAGCGCCAGCCGGGCGCCCCGCCAGCGGCTCCGGAGCAGCCGGTCGTGGCTGACGAGGACGACCGTGCCGGCGAAACCGGCCAGGGCGGTCTCCAACTCCTCGGCGAGGGCGGGAGAGAGGTGGTTGGTGGGCTCGTCGAGCAGCAGGACGTCGGCGGGCCGGCTGACCAGCCGTGCCAGGGCGAGCCGCTGCCGCTGGCCGGTGGAGAGCCGCGCGACGGGCACCGACAGACGGGCACGGTCGAACAGCCCGAGGGCCAGCAGCCGTTCGGCGTGCTCGTCCGCCTCTCCGGTGAGCCCTCGGGCGTAGGCGGCCAGCAACGTCTCGTGCGCCGAACCGGGTGCCGGGTCCTGAGGGAGGAAGCCGATCCGGCCGCGTCTGACGACGTGGCCCCGGTCGGGGGTCAGGTCTCCGGCGAGGACGCGCAGCAGGGTGGTCTTGCCCGCGCCGTTGTCGCCCGTGATCAGCAGGTGCTCGCCCGCCCGGACCGTCAGGTCGACCGGGTCGAGTCTGCCCGCGAGGGAGACCCCGGCGGCGTCGAGCACGGTGCCGGAGAGCTGTCCGGCGCGGAGCACGGGCGAGAAGCTCAACGGGTCCGGCGGGGCCGGGACCGGGTCGGCCAGCAGACGGTTCAGCCGTTCCTCGGCGTTGCGGACACGGCTGGCCAGGGACTGCTGCACCCGGGCCCCTGCCTGGTTGTAGGAGAGCTTGTCGCCGTCCTTCATCGGCCGGCCCGGGGCGACCCGGCGGGCGGTGACAGCTGCCGCTGCGCGTGTCCGGTCGACCTCCTCGCGCCAGCGGTCGTGGTGCCGGCCCCAGCGCTGCCGTGCAGCCGCCTTCTCCGCGAGGTAGCCGGCATAGCCGTTGCCGTACCGGACGACGCTGTGCCGGTCCCCGTCCACCTCCAGGAGGCTCGTCGCGACGTGTTCGAGGAAGCGCCGGTCGTGGGAGACGGTGACGGTGGTGCCCCGGCGGCCGCGCAGGTGTTCCTCCAGCCAGGTCAGGGCGGCCTCGTCCAGATGGTTGGTCGGCTCGTCGAGGAGCAGCACCTCCGGGGCGGCCGCCAGCACCGCGGCCAGGCGGAGCCGGGCCCGTTCGCCGCCGGAGAGGGTGCCCAGGGTCGAGGCGCGGTCCACCTGCCTCAGGCCGAGGCCGTGCAGGGCGCGCTCCAGCCGGGCGTCGGCGTCGTAGCCGCCGCGCAGCTCGAAGGCGGAGACGGCGTCGCCGTACGCGTCGAGCGCCGACGTGTCGCCGTCGGTCATCGCCGCCTCCAGGCGGCGCATCCGCGCCTCGATCGCACGGAGATCGCCCAGCGCGCGGTCGATGACCTGCTGGGCCGTCATATCGGCTGGCAGGGCCTCGTCCTGCGCGAGGTAGCCGACGCCACCGTCGGCCCGCAGGACGACCCGCCCCTGGTCGGGGCGGGCCCGCCCGGCTAGCAGCCGCAGCAGGGTGGTCTTGCCGGAGCCGTTCTCACCGACGATTCCGGTGCGCTCGCCCTGCGCGAGCGAGCAGCTCACCGAGTCGAGAACGGGCCTGCCGTCGAAGGCCTTGCTGACGGCGAGCGCGGTGATCTGTGTAGGCATACGGGCGACTCCGAAGCTGTCGTGGACGAAGCGGTGGTGGCGGACCGCAAGGCCGGGGGAAAGCTTCGGAAGAGCATCGACAACTCCACTAGTGCGACAACTGTTGCTTTAAGATGGTGCCATGACTCATGCCACCGGGCAACCGGATTCCCGATGACGACCCCGGCGGACGACCTGCCGGAGCACGACCGCGCCGACCCGCCGCCGGACCGCCGACCGGGCGGCCGCACCGCCCGCATCCGTGCCCAGGTGCTCGACGCGGTCCGCGCCGAACTCGGCGACCACGGGCACGAGGGGCTGACGATGGAGGGCGTCGCGGCCCGCGCCGGCGTCCACCGGGCCACGGTCTACCGGCGCTGGCAGGACGTCGGCGGCCTGCTCGCCGACGTCCTCGACGCGGCGGGCGAGGACGACTGGCAGCCCGCGGACACAGGATCCCTGCGCGGCGATCTGACGGCCCTCAACGACGAGATCCAGGAGTCCCTGGTCGTCCGGCCGTCGATCCCCCAGGCGCTGATGGCCGCCTCGTTCCGCTCCCCGCGGGCCGCCGACGCCCAGCGGCGGCTGTGGGAGGACCGGTACGCGCGCTGCGAGGTCCTCGTCGCGCGCGCCGTCGACCGCGGCGAACTCCCGTCGCACACCGACGCGCGGCGCCTGCTGATCGCGTCCACCGCGCCGCTGTACCACCAGCTGGTCCTCCTGCGGACCGCTCCCGATCCGCAGCTGCCCGCCCAAGCGGCGACCACGGCGACCTTGGCCGCGGCGGCCGGCGCGTTCGCCCACCCCGCGCCGGGCGACGGGTCGAACACTCCCTAGGACAGCCCCATCAGGCCCCAGCCGCGGCGGGCGGCCGTCGTCGTCACTTCGCCCCATTCACGGAGCAGCGCGATGAAGCCCTCGAAGGTGTCCGGGCGGCCCGCCCAGCCCTCGCACTCGGCGGCGAACGGCGCTCGCAACTCCTCCAGAAGCGGCTCCATCCGCTCCCGGGCCCGGGCCTTGGCCGAGACCGCCTCCGGCGGGCAGGACAGCAGGACGTGCCGGTGCCAGCGGTCGGCGGAGGCGGTCGGAAAGAACGCCCTGCCACCGGAAGAGGCCCGATCCGCTTCCCGGAGCAGACCGTCGAGAAGGGTGTCCATCGGCTCACGCACGGAAGCGTCGACGAGCAACCGCAGGTCCGCCCATGCGGCGCCCGCACGGGCATGCGGCGCATGAGCGCCGGTGGTGGTGAAGCCGTACACGGCGCACCACGCCGACCCCGGGCCCGGAGGGCGGCGCCAGCCGTCGCCGCGCCCGCGCGTGAGGTCGTCCGAGTCGTCAAGCTCCTCCGGCCAGGCCGCCTCCTCCAACAGCCCGATCCGGTTCTCGACGGGGACGGCGCCCAGCCACCCCCAGTCCGCCATGAACAACGTGAGATCCATCCCCATGGCCGCAGCATAGGCAAGATCCGCATGCCGCGAACGGCGTCGCCGAGCACCGGCAGCGGACCCCAAGAGCCCCAGTTGGGAATGCGAACTGATCTTCCATAAGATCCGGCGATGATCACAAGAAAACGGCTGGTGACCGGGGTGGGCATAGCGCTCGCCACCCTGACCGCCGGGCTCGGCACCGCGCTCCCCGCCGCCGCCGACGAAGCCCCCGCCGCCCCCTCCCCCAAGGTCGAGCTCGTGCTCGACGTCAGCGGCTCCATGCGCACCCGTGACATCGACGGCCAGTCCCGGATGGCCGCCGCGAAGCAGGCGTTCAACGATGTTCTGGACGCGGTGCCCGAGCAGGTGCAGCTCGGCATCCGGACGCTCGGCGCGGACTATCCGGGTGAGGACCGCAAGGTCGGCTGCAAGGACACCCGGCAGCTCTACCCGGTCGGCCCGCTGGACCGTACCGAGGCTAAGGCCGCCGTCGCCACCCTCGCCCCGACCGGCTTCACCCCGATCGGCCCGGCCCTGCTCGGCGCGGCCGACGACCTGGAGGGCGGGGAGGGTTCGCGGCGGATCGTGCTCATCACGGACGGCGAGGACACCTGCGGGCCGCTCGACCCGTGCGAGGTGGCCCGGGAGATCGCCGCGCGCGGCACCCACCTGGTCGTGGACACGCTGGGTCTGGTGCCGAACGCCAAGATCCGCCAGCAGCTGACCTGTATCGCGGAGGCCACCGGCGGCACGTACACCGCCGTCCAGCACAAGGACGAACTGTCCGGCCGGGTCCAGCAGTTGGTGGACCGCGCCGCCGAGCCCGTCGTCACGCCGGTGGCGACCGAGGGCGCCGGGAGCTGTTCCGCCGCCCCCAAGCTGGAGCCGGGTCTCTACACGGACCGCGAGCAGATCGGCGAACACCGCTGGTACCGCGTCGACGTGCTGCCCGGTCAGGAGCTGCGCGCCTCGGCGAGCGTGGCCGCCGACCGTGCCGTCAATGACGACTACGGGGTGCTGCTGCGCGCGGTGACCGTGCACGGCCGGGAGATCGTCCGGGGTTCCGAGGCCGGGACCGGCCGCACCGACGTGATCTCGTCCGGGCTGCGCTATCCGAAGCCCGGGGTGGAGGACGGCGACGACGGAGACGGCAAGCCCGCCGCCGAGACCGTCTGCCTCCAGCTCGCCCACTCCTTCTCCGCGCCGGCCTCGGTGAAGCGGTCCCCCGGTCTGCCGGTCGAGCTGACCGTGGACCTGGTGGACGGCCCGGACAACGCCTCCGACGCGGCGGCCTTCGGTCTCGGCCGCGGCTGGTGGCTGCTCGGCGTGCTCGTCCTGACCGGACTGGTCGCGGGCCTGCTGACCGGCTGGATCTCGCGCTGGCGCGTCGCCGTATGGAGGACCAACTGATGCGCATCACCCCTCGCCGTACCCACGGCATACGACGCGCGCTCTCCGGAGCTCTGCTCGCCGGACTGACCCTGCTCACCTCGGCCGGCGCGGCGGTGGCGGACGACCCGTCGGCGAGCGCGAGCCCCGCCGAGGACGAGGCGGGCCCCACCGAGGCCGGCACCACCTTCCGCACGGCCACCGCGCTGAAGCCGGACCAGACCGGCATCGCCCTGGCCTCCGCGGGCGACTACCTGTACTGGGTGTTCCCGGCCGACGCCGGTCAGCGGCCCACCGTCACGGCCACGGTGAAGCTGCCCGAGAACGCGGCCCGGCGCTCCACGTCCACCTGGCAGATCGACGTGTACGACGGACTGCGCCGCCGCCAGGCCTGCATGTACGGGCACCAGACCAGGAAGGCGGCGGCCGACGCGGCCACCGTCGAGCTGTCCTGCGTCCTGCGGCCCGTGCGGGCCTGGTCCGAGCCGTGGGCGAACGACCCGCTGCCCGGCAGCTACTACGTCCGGCTCACAGTGGTGGACCTGCCCGCCGACGAGCTCGGACTGCCGGTCGGCGCCGAGGTGAAGGCGACCGTCAAGGAGCAGGGCGGGGCCCACGACGTGGACGGCGCGCTCTCCGAGCCGCTGGTGCCGGGCGTCTCGGTCGCCTCGGCGGGCGACGCGAGTGACGCGGGTGCCGCCGGTGACGCGGGCGCGCCGCGGGTGCCGTCCGCCGGTGAGCCGGAGGACGGCTGGGCCTCGGGCTGGTGGACCGACCGCTGGCTGTGGACCGTGGGCGGCGGCGTTCTCGCCGCGCTGGCGGCCGTGTTCGGCTACTCGCTGACGCGGGGCCGGGGCCGGCCGGCCCGGGTACCGCAGGGCGTCTGACGGTCCCACCGGCCGCTCCCCCGAGCGGCGGCCCGCCCTGGCCTCGAAGGCCCCGCCCCGGCAAGGGCGGGGCCTTCGAGGTCCGGGGCACGGCCGTTGTGACATGAGGGCGCTGCACGAGGGCACCGCGGCCGACGTGCCGTGGACGCCCGGGCCCGAGGGGCTCGCCACGTGGCCGGGCTGGGCGGTGAGAGTGCGCAGGCCGGGCGATCCGGCGACCTGCGCAAGGCTGAACGGCGTGCCGGCACAGTCGCCGACGCACAGAACCTCCAGAGCGGGATGGGCGGCGGCCTGGATGCTGTCGAGGTGCCCGTCGCCGACCCTGGCCAGAGTCGGCGGTTCATCCGCGGGTCGGTCACGGCGTTCTTCCCGCATCCGGCCCAGGTCGAAATCGGTGAGGGAGTCGGCCACCAGCTCGGCGCCGAGGCTCTGTTCGTGATCGACCAGGATGATCTGCCCGAAGGGTCCGGACGGGCCAGGAGTGAGGTCGACAGCGAACTCTTCTCTGAACTACCAGCAGCACGGCGGCTGCCGGTAAACCAGTGGCGTTTCCGTGGATGGATCCCATAGCTTGTGCGTTTGTGACTGGTGATCCGGAAATGCGCCCAAATCGACATGACCTCGGCCGAGTGTTCAACGAGGTGCCGGAGCTCTACGACCGGGTCCGGCCGGGATATCCCGACGAGTTGTTCGCGGACCTTGGCGCCGTCGCCGGCATGGACGAACGGTCGTCGGTGCTGGAGGTGGGCTGCGGTACCGGCCAGGCGACGCGCTCGCTGGCAACGCTCGGATGCTCAGTGATCGCCGTCGAGCCAGGTGGCGACATGGCCGCATTTGCTCGCCAGCGTCTCGCCTCTTTCCAGAACGTCGAAGTCGAGACGTCGAGGTTTGAGGAGTGGGACGACCGCGGTCGACGCTTCGATGTCCTCGTGGCTGCGTCGTCGTGGCACTGGGTTGACCCGTCGATTGGCTGGCAGCGAGCGCACGACGTGCTCCATCCCGGAGGCTGGATGGCGCTGCTCGGTCACGTGGTTGTCCGTCGGCCGGGAGAGCCGGAGGTGTATGCCGAGACCGCCGATCTCCACGAGCGGTTCTGCCCAAGGAACCCTGATTGGGGTCATCCGCCACTCGAAGAAGACGTGCGCGGCACTGACGGGGGTTGGGGCCTGGTCGACGATCCCGGAGGATTGTTTGGCCCTACGATTGTGCGCTGGTATCCAACCGTTCAGTGGTTCACGGGGGACGGCTTTGCCGATCACCTTCGCTCGTTGTCGCTGTACAGGAGACTCGATCGCGACGTCCGTGAGCCTTTGCTCGACGCTGTCGCCGAGCGGATCCGCACGCGGATGGGGGACCGGGCATCACGCCGTTACCTGAGCGTCCTCCGTGTTGGACGGCGCGCCCAGTGAGGCCAGGGACCTGCCCCTGAACTAACTCGAAGGTCTTGTAGCTGTGCTGGTCCGGGGTACCCCAGCCCGCCAGGCGCTCTCCTGATAGAGCCGTAGCCTGACGAAAGCGTCCGCTGAGCAGGGGAGTTGTTGATAGGCCCGGCTACCCTTGCGGACCACCCCCAGGATTTGTTGGCCGGGCAGCGCGTCGCATTGCCGGCTGGTGAGCAGTTCCTCGGCACGGGCGCCGTTGGAAACCCAGAAGGCCAGCAGAGCTCGATCACGGTCATGCTTCAGCGCGGCGAACATCGCGTCGGGGATCCGCCGAGGTGCTCTCTTGGGGATGGTCGGCCGGTAGCGGCCCTGCCGTTCGTGGCGAAACCGCTCGTCAGGGTTGTGGTGAGCATGTGGCCTGCCATGACGCCGGGAGCGATCCAGTGGAAACGGGTTCAGGATCGGCCCGGTCCCTTCGGAGAGGTGGAAGTCGTAAAAGGCCCGCAGGACGGTCTCGCAGTGCGCTCGCGTTGTCGGCGTGTATCTCAGCCCTGGTGACGACTTTCCCGTGATCGGATTGGGGGCTCCGGGAGGCAGCGGCTCCGGTACTGGCTTTGGTGCTGTCTCCGTCCTGATGTCCCGTCGGCGGCGCCAGTGCAGCGATGCGGGCTTGTTCGCGATTTTCATCCAGCGGGCGAAGTCCCGAGCGTCCGACCGGTCTGCACGGTCCCAAGCGACACCCCAGCCCGACAGGAAGCTTCTCTGCACCAAGCAAGAGGACACGCCGGGGTGATTGGTTCTGGTATTCAGGGACCCGTCCGTCTCGCCTTCACACTCGTGGGACAGAGCGGCGGGACTCATCCGGCCCGCCACTGCGTTGGTTCCGGGCTCCGGTGATCACTGGGCCGCGTGCCGCGCAGCCGCTTGAACGCCACGCTCAGCGCGAAGGCGTTGGCGTAGCCCACCTTCCTTGCGATCGTGCCCACCGTGTCGTCGGTCTCCCGCAGCAGGTCCGCGGCCAAGGTGATCCGCCAGTCCGCGAGGTAGGCCATCGGTGGTTCGCCGACCAGCGCCGTGAACCGCCGGGCGAGCGCTGCCCGCGATACCCCCACCTTGGCCGCCAGGTCCGCCACCGTCCAAGGGCGGGCGGGTGTGTCGTGCAGCAGCCGCAGCGCGGTACCAACGACCGGGTCGTCCAGTGCGCGGCACCAGGCCGGGGCATCGGTGTCTGGGTTGTCGAACCAGCTGCGCAGCGCGGAGACCAGCATCAGGTCCAGTAGCCGGTCCAGCACCAGCTGTTGTCCCGGTCGCTCTCTGGTGACCTCCTCGGCCACCATCTCCACCGATGGGTAGGGGCTGCCCTCGGCCGGTACCATCAGCACGGCGGGCAGGGCCTGCAGCAGTCGTTCGCTGAGCTCTCCCCGGCGCTCGAAAGCCCCGCTGACCAGCACGGCAGCCCCCTCGGCTGGCGCTCCGCAGGTCCGGGCGGGCCGGGAGGCGTGCTCGACGCCCTCGGCTCCCGTGCAGTAGTCGGCGCTGGTCACCATCAGCGAGGGTGTGGTCGCGGGGTCGTCGGCCACTGTGTAGGGCGCGTCGCCGCGGATGACGGCGATGTCGCCGACGCCGATGGGCACCGGTTCGTGCTGGTCGGGAACGATCCAGGCCCGGCCGCGCAGCATCGTGGCCAGCGTCAGCGGGGCGCCACTGGCCATCCGCAGGGCCCAGGGCGGTCGCATGATCGTCTGACGGAAGACGGCGCTGCGTGCCCGTACCTCTGCCAACAGCTCCGACACGGCGTCCATGCCCTCAGCGTAGACGCCTAGACATCATGTGGAGCTTGCTAGCCATGGATCGTCTCGGCACCCGCCGGTTGACTGGGGTCATGTCTGAACATCCAATCCTTGTCACCGGGGCAACGGGTAAGTCTGGCCGCCGCGTTGTCAGCCGACTGCGGGCCAAGGGGCTGCCGGTTCGCGCGGCTGCCCGGAACGGCGAGCACATCTTCGACTGGACCGACAGCAGCACCTGGGATGCGGCTCTGGAGGGCGTGCGGTCCATGTACATCGTGCAGTTGGACGGCACGAAGCTCGTTCGCCCGTTCATCGAGCGGGCGGTGCAGCATGGGGTGCAGCGAATCGTGCTGGCCTCGGGGCGTGGGATCGACAATCCGGATTACGCGAAGGACAGCAGCGGTGTCTTTGAGGGCATCGTCGACAGCGAGGCCGCCGTGCGGGAGAGTGGTCTGGAGTGGACGATCAGCAGGCCGGGCTGGTTCGCGCAGAACTTCAGTGAGGGCTTCTTCGCCGATGCCATCCTCGCCGGTGAGCTGCGGCTGCCCGCCGGCGATGGGGCTGCCAGCTTCGTCGATGCCGAGGACATCGCCGCGGTGGTGGTCGCCGCGCTGACCGAGGACCGGCACGCGGGCCAGATCTATGAGTTGTCCGGACCCCGGGCGGTGACGCTGACCGAGGTGGTCGCCACGATCTCCGAGGCCACCGGCCGCGAAATCCGCTACGTGCCGCTCTCCGTCGAGGGCTACGTCGCGGAACTCGTTCAACAGGGATTGCCGCCCGCGGACGCCGAAGTCTTCGCGGACGTCATTGAGCCACTCAGGGAGGGTACGGACGAGTACGTCTCCGACGGCGTGCAGCGGGCCCTTGGTCGCCCGCCGCGGACCTTCGCCGAATTCGCCAAGTCCACTACTGACGGAGGCGGTTGGCTAGGCTGAACGTCTTACCGAAACCGGCGCGGCCGGGCAGAATCTGCAGTCGCCCAAGGGTCGTCACTTCCCTGGGCGGCTGCGGCCGTCGACGCCAGAGCATCTCGCGCTGGGGCTATTGCGCAGTACATGAGCCGCCGCTCGCGGAGCGGCGGCCGAGTAGGCGGCCGTCGAACCAGTAGGTCACCCCGGCCGTAGGCCGCGTATCCGATTCGATGGGTCACAGGGAGCCGTCGCGCGAGTCAGGCAGCGGCGGCGGGATGCCGGGTATGCCGAGGTCGACCGGCGCTATGCGAGCCAGCCGCCGGCTCTCTTCGTGTTTCTGACGCAGGAAGGTGAGGGTGAGATCGATGCCCTCGATCTCACCGAGCCATCCCTCTTGCTCGGCACGGGCCCGGCGGGCCAGGAGGTCGGTCTCGATCTCGTCGAGGCGAGGCAGCATCTTGGGGTTGATGTTGAGCATGGGACATCGCAAAAATGCTTATCCGAACCAGTCCAGCTCGACGCTGAGCTCGTCCGCGAAGTGCGTTCGCGACGGAAAGTAGTCGTGAAACAGCCGGGTGACAGGCCGTCCCGGGCGTGTCGCGCTCCGGGATGGGCCGTTACGCGGGCCTAATGGGAGAACGCGTAGGTTCGGACGGGGTCGAGGTGCAGTTCGTAGGGCCCGAAGCAGTCCGCCGCGAGCGTCGCGACGGCGGCGCCGCAGGGGCAGGCTCGGTTGAGTCCTTCGTTGCCGGTCGGCCCGCAGCAGCCGGTGCTGTTCTCCCAGTTGGGCAGCGGTTGAAGGTCGGGGGCGTCCTCCGAGTGCATCAGCACCGTGCCTGGGACGCCCGCCGAGACAACGAAGCCCTCCTCACGGCAGACCAGCGGCCCTCGGGTCTGAGCCGACTTCGGGTCCTCCTGACCGTCCTGCACGACGTAGGGCGGCCCCCAGGGCTCGGGATCGATCGCGTAACGGCCCCGCGGAACGGTGGAGGGGGCCCGGCGTGTCTCCTTGTCCCGGTCGTGTTCGTCGTCGGAGATGTTGGGGACGGCGGCCAGCTCGGCCAGCTCCGGCGTGATCGCGGTGCCGCACTTGGAACAGAGAAAGACGGTCATCCCCTCGTTTTAGCTCATCCAGCTCGATGCAGAGCAAGCCCGTCAACGCCAAGTGCTCGATCTGGGCATGCCCAGCTTCAGCCAAATCGCGACACGAGTCAGTACGGCCAGAGGACCTTCAAGTTAGCCGAGCCTCATCCACGCGACTGATCTACACCACCCCGGCGCAGGCCACGACCCTCGCTCTACGGGCGGCGGGCCAGCAAATGAGTGTCGAGGAAACCCCGCTCGGAAGCTGGGTCGTGGAGCAACCGAGCAAATGTGACGAGACCGGCCCCGGCGAGCAACTCGGCAAACTGCTCCGCCGGCCAGCTATAGGCGGGCGTCACCTTGTGGTCGAAGCGAACCGGCTCCGGTCCCTCGGTCCCGAAGAAGGACACCAAGAGCATGCCCCCTGGTGCCAAGGCACGCACTTGCTCGGCGAGCAGCGCGGGCAATTCTCCAGGTGGGGTATGGATCATCGAGTAGTGGGACAGCACTCCGCCTAGCGCACCGTCCTCGACCGGCAGGGCCTCCATCCGCGCTTCGTCGAACCGCAGCGCCGGATGGGCCCGCCGGGCATGGGCGACCATGGCTGGGGAGAGGTCGAGGCCGAAGGCGTCCAGCCCCAAGTCATGCAGCATCGCAGTCACATGACCGGGGCCGCACCCGACATCGGCTACCCGCAGGTTCCCCGTGCCACGCACGAGCTCGGCGAAAGTGCCGATCATGTTCCGCGCGAACGGGTGCGTCTCCAGCCCATTGGCGAACATCGACGCGTACAGATCGACGACCCCGTCGTAGGCCGCCCTCGTCTCGTCCTGGTGTCCTAACACGGGAAGGAAACTAACACCCGCGCCGTTCGCAGCCATTCTCCGGTCCCACACCGGTTCCCTCAGGGCTGCCAGACCCGTCGCCTGATCACGGGACGCTCTCGTTGGTTCAGAGAAGAACTCGTCGCCGCCGTTGCCGTCTTTCGCCTGGTGTAGAGCATCTTCCTCTGCCTCTCGTCGTTGGCCCTGAGCGGGACGCGGACGGCGGCGCCAGGGTTCGGGAAGGCCGTCGGACAGGAGCAGCACGCCCAGGTCCGGGTAGCCGACAGCCGGTTCCACGGCCTCGCTCGGCCGGACAAGACCGAGGGTGGTCGTCCCGTCCGGTCGGACCTCTGCCCGGAACGCGACCTCCTGGACACCGCCGTACGCGAAAGCCCTCTGGATGATCTTCACGACGGTTCTCGCGGTCGCCGACACGGAGCCTCGACAGGCCAGGCTCCAACCGTGCTGGCTGATGCGTCCCGCCACGCGGGCCGGCCGGACAGCAGACAGCCGCGTTCGGTCGGCCAGCATGAGCCGCAGCACCGGCTCCCAGGTCGCGAAATCACCTACCGATGACAACGGTGGTCTCTGATCCGCCATGCGCAAACCGTAAGCGGAGCCCATGACATGCGTCGTCCGGCCCGGACCTACGCTGGATCCCTCACCGGTCGCGGCGGAGGGGAACGGGATGAGCGGGACGACGACGTACGTACGGTTCCAGAGCACCGGGCGGAGCCCTCGCGGCCACTTCCCCGGGATCTTCGCGCTGGCCAACGGCCTGGCCCGGGAAGGGCGTCTGAGTGAGGAACAGCACCGGTTCTGGCGGGCGGGCAACGACTGGTACGACGCGGCCTACACCGACCCGTCGCTCGTCGACCCGACGGTCTACGACCCCGCGGTGAATCCGGGGGCGGTCGCCTGGTTCAAGGCGTCGGCGACGCATCTGCTGGACCGCGTCCCGGGCTATCTCGCGCTGCTGGCCGCGCACGGGGTGCCGTGCGAGCGGCTGGAGTCGGCGGATCCCGGCAGGATCGTGTACGAGGACGACGTCCAGATCGTCGTGGTACCCCGGGGCGGCGGGGGCTCGGCGCGGAACGCGGCGGTTCCCGCCGGCGGGTAGGGCTCGTTCAGGACAGCCGTACGCTCAGCTGACGGTCCAGTTCCCGGGAGTTCCCAAGGCGGCGGCCGGTTCGGCCGCCGACTCCCGCCACAGCCCGCGGGCTCGGGCGACCAGCGGATCGATCGTCATGGCGGGATTCCCGCCTGATCGCGAAAGTCCGGCCGCAACCCTGTTCGAATCCGGAGGCGGCGGCGTCTACTCTCGACAACTCACGTACGCCGCATGCCAGATGACGACTTCCGGCCGCACCCGGTCGACGCCCTGGCGGGGTACCACCCTCATCCTGTTCGATGAGGTCCGAACGGTAGCGGGCCAGCAAGGCGCGCCCCAGGGAGCGGAGTTCCTCGATGTCCACGCAGACCGGCCCGGCACGCCACACCCAGCCTCGCGGCCATGCGTTCGTGCCGGGGCCAAAGGGGCTGCCGCTCGTGGGGAATCTGCCGCAGTTCGGCAAGAACCCCCTCGCCTTCTTCGAACTCCTGCGTGGACACGGGGACATGGTGCGCTGGCGGTTCGGACGCAACCGGTGCGTCTTCCTCGCCGACCCGGACCTGGTGGGCGAGTTGCTCACCGAGACGGAGCGCACGTTCGACCAGCCGAAGCTCGGCATCGCGTTCCGTACGGTGCTGGGCAACGGGATGCTCGTGGCGCGGGGCCGGGACTGGCGGCGCAAGCGCTCGCTGGTACAGCCCTCCGTGCGGCCCAAGCAGGTCAAGTCGTACGCGACCACGATGGCGGGCTGTGCGGTGGAGCTGGCGGACCGCTGGGCGGACGGCCAACGGGTCGACGTCAAGCGGGAGATGTCCGCGCTGACGCAGTCGATCGCCGTGCGCACGATCTTCGGGGTGGACACCCCCGCGGACTCCGAGGCGATGGGCCGGGCGATGGACGTCGCCCAGATGGAGATCGGCAAGGAGTTCGCCGGGCTCGGCGCGCTGCTTCCGGACTGGGTGCCGACACCGGGCCGGGCGCGGATCAGGAAGGCCGCCGCCGTCATCGACGCCGAGGTGCGCCGGGTCGTCGCCCGGCACCGGGACGGCGAGGAGGAACGCCCCGATCTGCTCAGCCGGTTGCTCACCGCCGTAGACGAGAGCGGGACGCGCCTCAGCGACGAGGAGATCCGGGACGAGGCGGTCACGCTGTACATCGGCGGTCATGAGACGACGAGTACGACGCTGGTGTGGGCGTGGTACCTGCTCGCCCGCAACCCACGCGTCCGCGACGCGCTCGCCGAGGAGCTGGACCGGGTGCTCGGCGACCGGGAGCCCGGCTTCGAGGACTACGCACAACTCAACTACGCCCAGGCCGTGGTGAAGGAGACCCTGCGGCTGTTCCCGGCGGTCTGGCTGATCACCGGGATCGCGAAGGAGGGGGCGACGATCGGCGGCCTGCCGGTGGAGGAGGGCACCCGGGTGTGGAGCAGCCAGTGGGCCACGCACCGCGACGCGCGATGGTTCCCCGAGCCGGAGGAGTTCCGGCCCGAGCGCTGGGACGCCGAGGACGGGGACGAGATCCCGGAGTACGCGTGGTTCCCGTTCGGCGGCGGCCCCCGGGTCTGCATCGGCACGCGCTTCGCGATGGTGGAGTCCGTCCTTCTCCTCGCCGTGCTGGCCCGCCGTTTCACCCTGGACGTGGACCCGGGCGAGATCACGCCGCTGACGGGGTTGACGCTCCAGCCGGACCGGGACGTGCTGGCGACGGTCCGGGCGCGGTAGCGGGGCGGACGGAGAACAGTCGGCGCCCGGCCCCTCGGGAGAGGGGCCGGGCGCCGGACGGGGTCAGTCCTGCGGAAGCCACTTCTTCCAGACGTCCGGGTGGCGCTCGATCCAGCGCTTCGCCGCTTCCTGGGGCGTGAGCTTCTGCGAGGCGATCATCTCGGAGACCTCGTTCTGGTCCTTCTCCGACCAGTGGAACTTCTTCAGGAACGCGGACGCCTCGCCGCCGCGCTCGGCGAAGTCGGCGTTGAGGAACTTCTGCAGCGGTGTCGTCGGGTACGCGCAGTCGATGTCCGCCGGGTCCTTGGCCGCGCACGCGTCCGTGTACTCGGGGAGCTTCACCTCGACCATCGGCACCTCGTTGAACAGCCACTGCGGCTGGTACCAGTAGCTGAGGAAGGGCTTCTTCTCCTTGGCGAACTGCTGGATCTGGGTGATCTGGGCCGCCTCGGAGCCGGCGAAGACCACCTTGTAGTCCAGGTCCAGGTTCTTCACCAGCGCCACGTCGTTGGTGACGTAGGAGGGCGAGCCGTCCATCAGCTGGCCCTTGCCGCCGCTCTCGGCGGTCCTGAGCTCCTCGGCGTACTTGTCGAGGTTCTTCCAGTCCGTGACGTCGGGGTGCTCGTCCGCCCAGTACTTCGGGACGTACCAGCCGATGTGGCCGGTGACCCCGAGGTCGCCGCCCCGGACGATGGTCTTCTTCTCGTCGACGTACAGCTTCTCCTGGTCCGGGTGGCCCCAGTCCTCCAGGATCGCGTCGACCCGGCCCTGGCTGAGGGCGTCCCAGGCGGGGACCTCGTCGGTCTGGACGAGGTCGACGCGGTAGCCGAGCTTCTCCTTGAGGAGCTGCTCGGCCACGGCGACGTTCGCCTGGGCGCCGACCCAGGACTGGACCGAGAGGGTGACCGTCTTGACCCCGGCGGGGGCCGCGAAGGGCGAGGCCTGCTTGGTCATGTCGGCGGCGCCGCAGCCGGCCGTGGCCAGCAGGGCCCCGGCCGAGGCGAGCGCCACGAGCAGACGGGTGCGGGAGCGGTTCATCTCAGCTCTCCTGTCGCTGGCGGCGGGTGGTGGGCTGGGTGACCCGGTCGAGCATCAGACCGAGGCAGACGATCGCCGCTCCGGCGACGAGGCCGGTGGCCAGGTCGCCCTGGGCGAGGCCGAGGACCACCTCGTAACCGAGCGCGCCCGATCCGACGAGTCCGCCGATGATGACGACGGCGAGGACCAGCACGACCGCCTGGTTGACGGCGAGCAGCAGGGAGGGCCTGGCCAACGGGATCTGGACCTGGCGCAGTTGCTGGCCGGGGGTCGCGCCGAGCGAGCGGGCGCACTCCATGGCCGCCGGGTCGACGCCCCGCAGTCCCTGGGTGGTGATGCGGATGACGGCGGGCAGCGCGTAGATCACCGCGGCAGCGGCGGCGGGGGCGCGGCCGACGCCGAAGAGAGCGACGACGGGGATCAGGTAGACGAACTGCGGCATGGTCTGGAAGACGTCCAGGACCGGTCGCAGCAGCCTCTCCAGCCGTTCGCTGCGGGCGGCTCCGACGGCGACGCCGAAGCCGATGACCAGGGTGACGGCGACGGCGGCGAGCACCTGGCTGAGGGTGTCCATCGAGGGTTCCCACACGCCGAGTACGCCGATCGCGGCCATGGCGAGGACGGCGGTGGCGGCGGTGCGCCAGGTGCCGATGGTCCAGGCGAGAGCGGCGACGATCAGCAGCACCGACCACCAGGGCAGACCGGTGAGCCCGCTGCGCAGCGGGTTGAGGACGCCGCTGGTGAAGTGGGAGGCGAGATCGGCGGTGCCGCCGACGACGGGCACCCCGGTGTAGAGGTGGTCGACCATCCAGTCCTTGGCGGTGTTGACCGGTCCGGCGATGGCCACGGTCACGTCCTCGGGCCACACCCGGCCGTCGGTGGCCCGTCCGACGACGGCGACGGCCGCGGTGACCACGGCGGCCAGGGACCAGCCGCGCCAACCGCGCAGCAGGGCCGGACCGGTGGGCTCGGCGCCGATGCGGCGGCCGGCCGCCTCCGTCGTACGGTCCAGGACGACGGCCAGCAGCACGATCGGGATGCCCGCGGCGAGCGCGGCGCCGACGTCCACGGAGGACAGCGCCTGGTAGACGCGGTCGCCGAGGCCGCCCGCGCCGATCACGGAGGCGATGACGGCCATGGAGAGCGCCATCATGATGGTCTGGTTCAGGCCGAGGAGGAGTTCCTTGCGGGCCAGCGGGAGCCGGGCGCTCAGCAGCCGCTGCCGTCCGGTCGCGCCGAGCGAGGCGACGGCCTCCATCACACCGGCGTCCGCGCCGCGCAGTCCGAGCGCGGTGAGCCGGGCCATCGGCGGAGCCGCGTACACGACAGTGGCGAGGACGGCTCCGGGGACGCCGATGCCGAAGACCAGCACCACGGGGAGCAGATACGCGAAGGCGGGCAGCACCTGCATGGTGTCGAGCACCGGGCGCAGGATGCGGAACGTGCGGTCGGACAGTCCGGCCGCCAGTCCGAGGAGCAGTCCGAGCACCACGGAGGCGAGGACGGCGACGGCCATCAGCGCGAGCGTCTGCATGGTCGGCACCCACATGCCGAGCAGCCCGCAGACCAGGAACGAGACGGCCGCGGTGAGGGCGAGCCGGATCCCCGCGACGCGCCAGGCGACGGCGGCGGCGAACACGGTGACGCCGGCCCAGCCGAGGGCCAGGAGAACCAGGTAGACCCCGCGTACGGAGAGCACGACGGCGTTGCTGATGTGGCCGAAGAAGTAGAGGAACAGCGGGTGGCTGTCGCGGTTGGAGACGATCCAGTCCGTCACGTCGCCGAGCGGCGCGGAGAGGTCGGCGGTCAGCGCGTCGGGCCAGACGCCGCCGCCCCAGCGGCCGTGCACGAGAGGGACGACGACGACGGCGACGAGAGCGAGCAGCAGAAGCTTGGCCGCTGCCGGGCGATCGCGGAGTACGGCCAGTGGTCCCCGGCGCGCGCCCGCCTGCGCGGGGCGGGCCGGGGTGGCCTGGGCGGTGGCCATCAGAGGGTCACCTCGCGGGATCCGTCCGGCGCGTCGGGGCCGGCGGGGGTGTCGGGGGCGCCGGACGCGGTGGCGGTCGCGGTCGCGTGGCCGGGTCCGGTCGTTCCCGCGACGACGTCGAGCAGGCACGCGTGGTCGACGACGCCGACGAGCCGGCCGCCGTCCATCACCCGGGCGGCGGGGTCGCCGGAGCGGGAGACCGCTTCGATGGCCTCGTGGACGGTTGCCCCGGGGCGTACGGCCGGGCCGCGCTCGCTCTCCCCGGCGAGCGCGGGCCGCATGGCCGTGGCGACGGTGAGGACCTGCTCGCGCGGCACGTCGCGGACGAACTCGCGCACGTAGTCGTCCGCGGGCGAGCCCACGATCTCCTCGGGGGTGCCGAGCTGGACGATGCCGCCGTCGCGCATCAGTGCGATCCGGGTGCCGAGGCGCAGTGCCTCGCTGAGGTCGTGGGTGATGAAGACCATGGTGCGGCCCTCCTCGCGGTGCAGCCGGACAACCTCGTCCTGCATCTCGCGGCGGATCAGCGGGTCCAGCGCGCTGAACGGCTCGTCGAAGAGGAGGACGGACGGGTCGACGGCGAGCGCGCGGGCGAGCCCGACGCGCTGCTGCTGGCCGCCGGAGAGCTGCGACGGTCGGCGGTCCTCCAGACCCGCCAGACCGACCTTCGCCACCAACTCCGCCGCCTTGGAACGGCGTTCGGATTTACTCAGGCCCTGAATCTCCAGGCCGTAGGCGACGTTGTCCAACACCGTGCGGTGCGGCAGCAGTCCGAAGTGCTGGAAGACCATCGCGGCGCGGTGGCGGCGCAGTTCGCGCAGCCGGGAGCGGTCCATCGCGAGGACGTCCTCGCCGTCGATGGCGATGGTGCCGCTGGTGGGTTCGATCAGCCGGGTCAGGCAGCGTACGAGGGTCGACTTTCCGGAGCCCGACAGGCCCATGACGACGAAGACCTCGCCCTTGCGGACGTCGAAGGAGACGTCGCGTACGGCGGCGGTGCAGCCGGTGGCGGCACGGAGTTCGGCGGGCGGGAGCGCGGCGTGCTCGCCGCCGGGGATCCGGTCGGCCTTGGGGCCGAAGACCTTCCAGAGGTTACGTACGGAGAACACGGGGTTCTCGTCGGCCTTGGTGTTCCCGGCGGCCTTGAGGGTCTCGGTTCCGGTCATCGGGCATCGCCTCCGGTGCTGGTGCTGGTGACCGGCGCGGTGTCACGCGCCCGGTCCGCGAGAAGTTCGGCGCACTTCTCGCCGACCATCAGGACCCCGATCATCGGGTTGACGGCGGGCATGGTCGGGAAGACGGAGGCGTCGGCGATCCGGATGCCTTCCAGGCCCCGGATGCGCAACTGCGGGTCCACGACGGCCTGCTGGTCGTCGGCCGCGCCCATCCGGCAGGTGCCGGCCGGGTGGTAGACGGTGTGGGCGACCTTGCGGGCGTACTCGCTGATGTCCTCGTCCGAGGTGACCTCGGGGCCGGGGCAGACCTCGCGCTTGAGCCAGTGGGCCAGCGGTTCGGTGGCCGCGATCTCACGGGCGAGCTTGATGCCGTCGACCAGGGTGCGCCCGTCGTGGTCGTCCTCGTCGGTGAAGTAGCGGAAGTCCAGGGCCGGCTTGACCTCGGGGTCGGCGCTCGTGAGGTAGAGGCGGCCCCGGCTGCGCGGCTTGGGGATGTTCGGGGTCATCGACACCCCGTGCTCGGGCTTCTCGTAGCCGAGCCGCTCCGGGTTGTCGGTGAACGGGATCTGGTAGAAGTGGAACATCAGGTCCGGGCCCCGGGATTCGGGGTCGCGGCGGACGAAGAGTCCCGCGTCGGAGTCCATCGCGGAGTTCTCCGGGATGGGCCCGTCGGTCTCCCAGACGATGACGGACTCGGGGTGGTCGAGCAGGTTCTCGCCGACGCCCGGCAGATCGTGGCGTACGTCGATGCCCAGTGCGGCCAGGTCCTCGCGCGGACCGATCCCGGAGTGCAGCAGCAGCCGGGGCGTGTCCACCGCGCCCGCGCAGACGATGACTTCGCGGGCGGCGCGCAGCAGGATCTCCTCGCCGTCCTTCGTCCGCACGTGTACGCCGGTGGCGCGGGTGCCGTCGAACTCCAGCCGGTACGCCCAGGTCTCCAGCATGATCCGCAGGTTGGGGCGGTCGCCGGCCTCGATGTGCGGGTGGAGGTAGGCGACCGAGGCGGAGGAGCGCTTGTTGTTCTCGGGGTGGTAGGCGAGGTCGAAGAAGCCGACGCCCTCGTGGAACGGCTTGCGGTTGAAGCTGTCCACGCGCGGGACCCCGGCCGCCTGCTGGGCGGCGTCGACGAAGTCGCGGGCGATGGCGTTGCGGTCCTTCTCGTCGACCGGGACGATGTTGTTGCGCAGCTTGGCGAAGTACGGGTCCATCGCGGCCGCGCCCCAGCCCTCGGCGCCCGCCTCGGCCCACTCGTCCCAGTCGCCGGGCAGCGGCTTGAAGCTGATGAGGGTGTTGTGCGAGGAGCAGCCGCCGAGGACCCGGGCCCGGCTGTGCCGGATGTGGGAGTTGCCGCGCGGCTGCTCGGTGGTGGGGTAGTCGTAGTCGAGGTCGCCGCCGAGCAGGCCGAGCCAGCGGCGCAGGGTCAGCACGTCGTCGCGGTCGATGTCGGTGGGGCCGCCCTCGATGACCGTGACGGTGACGTCCGGGTCCTCGGTGAGCCGGGAGGCGATGACCGATCCGGCGGTGCCGCCGCCGACGATCACGTAGTCGGCCACGGGGCCGTCGGGGACCGCGGTGCTGCGGGGGGTGGAAGGCATCGGTCACTGCTCCTTCTGCAAGGTTCGTGCGTGTACGTGGTGCTGCGAACAGCCGGGCGGGACCGGGCGGATTCCGCGGAAGGCGCCCGGTCCCCGCAGGCGTCAGCCGGCGAACCAGCGCTGGGGGCGCGGGTTCAGGTTCTGGTAGATGTGCTTGGACTCGCGGTACTCGGCGAGCCCCGTCGGGCCGAGCTCGCGCCCCGTGCCGGACTTCCCGAAGCCGCCCCACTCGGCCTGCGGCAGGTAGGGGTGGTAGTCGTTGATCCAGACGGTGCCGTGGCGCAGCCGTCCGGCGACCCGGCGGGCCCGGCCCGCGTCGGTCGTCCAGACGGCGCCGGCGAGGCCGTAGTCGGTGTCGTTGGCCAGCGTGACGGCCTCTTCCTCGGTACGGAAGGTCTCGACGGTGAGAATCGGGCCGAAGGTCTCCTCGCGGACCACCCGCATCTCGCGGTGGCAGCCGTCGAGGACGGTCGGCCGGTAGAAGTAGCCGCCCTCGGGGCGTACGTCGTTGGGCTCCGGGCGTTCGCCGCCGGCCCGGACGATGGCGCCCTCCTCGCGGGCGGAGGCGACGTACGCCTCGACCTTGGCGAGCTGCTGGGCGGAGACGAGGGGGCCGCACTCGACGCCGTCGAAGGTGCCCCGGCCGAGGCGGATGGCGTCGGCGCGGCGGGCCAGCTCGGTGACGAACCGCTCGCTGATGCTGTCCTGGATGATCAGGCGGGCCCCGGCGGAGCAGACCTGGCCGCTGTGGAAGAACGCGGCGTTCAGTGCCTGGTCGACGGCGGTGTCGAAGCCCTCGTCGGTGGCGCAGGCGTCGGCGAAGACCACGTTGGGGTTCTTGCCGCCCAGCTCCAGGGCGACCTTCTTCACGGTCGGCGCGGCCGCCCGGGCCACCTTCGTACCGCTGGCGAGGCCGCCGGTGAAGGAGACCAGGTCGACGTCCGGGTGCTCGGAGAGGCGCGCGCCCACCGGGTCGCCCGCGCCGGTGACGAGGTTGGCCGCGCCGTCGGGAAGACCGGCTTCGGAGAGCAGTCGGATCAGGTGGACCGTGGAGAGCGGGGTGACCTCGCTGGGCTTGAGCACGAAGGTGTTGCCGGCGGCGAGGGCCGGGGCGATCTTCCAGCTGGCCTGGAGGAGGGGGTAGTTCCAGGGGGCGATCAGGGCGCAGACGCCGACGGGCTCGTGGACGACGATGCTGTGGACGTCGGGGTCTCCCGCGTCAACGACCCGGCCGCCGCTCTCGTTCATCACGAGGTCGGCGAAGTAGCGGAAGGCGTTCGTGACGTCGTCGACGTCGACCCGGCCCTCTTCGAGGGTCTTGCCGGTGTCGCGGCTCTCGGTGATCGCGATCTCCTCGCGGTCACGCTGGAGCAGCTCGGCGACCCGGCGCAGCAGCCCGGCCCGCTCGGCGACGGGCTTGTGCGGCCAGGGGCCGTCGTCGAAGGCGCGTCGCGCCGCCGCGATCGCCGCGTCGGCGTCCTCGGCCCCGCCCTCCGCGACGACGGCCAGGACCGTGGCGTCGGCGGGGTCGATGACCTCGCGTGTCGCGCCTGATCCGGCGGCCCGCCAGGTGCCGTCGATGTGGATGGTGTTGAGCGCCGACATGTCGATTTCGCCTTCCGTGCCTGAAATGCCCCCTCCGGTTCGGCCGGGGCGTGCTGCGCGGTGAACCGGGGTACGGCCGCACCAGCGGCCTGGACCCCTCCCCGGTCCGGCGGAATGTATGCCGAGAATTTCACGCAGAGTGACGCGCCTCACGCGTGCAGGCCTCCCCGAGAGGCCCCGGCCCCTCCGTGCGGGCGGCCCGGTGCTGGTCAGGCGGGTGGTTGTGGGGCGGCCAGCCGTTGGGCCGCGTGCTCCCACACCTCCGGCCCCTCCCCCGCGACAGCGGCGGCGAACCGCTCCGGGCGGGCGAGGAGCCGCCGGTGGCCGGGGTGGAGCGCGGTGTGTGCCAGCAGCCAGCCCGCCAGCGGATGGGGGTCCCCCGGCGCCTCGGACCAGCGCTCCCGGTACGCCTCCCGTGCTGCGGCGGCCTCCCCCCGGACCAGCAGCACATCCGCGCGGACCGGTGGCGTGGCCTGGGGGCGTACGCCGCGGGCGACGGTGGCCGACGCGGCGCCCACGGCGACGTCCGGAACGGCGACCGACGCGACACCCGACGCGATGTCCGGCCCGATGTCCGGCCCGATGTCCGCGACGGTGACGTCCAGCGCGCTGTCCGGCGCGATGTCCGGGCGGAGGTACAGCGCGCCCCGCACGTCCTGCCAGTGGGTACGTTCCGAAGCCGGGACGAACACGGGCTGCCCCACGGACGGCGGCGGAGCCCCCGTGCGCAGCGCCGCCGCCAGCCCGGCACGCTCCTCGTCCGCGCACCGCAGATTGCGCAGCCGCCACTCGACCCGGTGACCGGCCGCCGCCGCGCGGGCCCGCGCAACGGCCCGCCCGTCCACCGGCTCACGGAGCCAGCCGTCGACGGTACGGGTCAGTCCCGCGACCAGCCGGCGGCCGGGCCCGGTGAGCGCGGCGCGGGTCGCCAGGGTCCGCAGGACCGTACGCGTCTGGATGCGGCGGAGCGCGAACCGGAAGGGTGCCAGGTCCAGCGGATCGGCCGCCCGGACCCCGATCCGGTCCCGCCAGAATCCGGCGACGCCGACGAAGGCGTACGCCCCGTGGAGAAGCCCCGGCAGATGACGCGGGTCCGGGCGCCACGGGGCGTAGTACTCCTCCGCGCGATCGTCGTCGAGCATCGCGAAGAGGTGCAGCAGCGCGCCGAGTTTGCTGTGCTGGAACTCGTGGACCATCGCCTCCGCGAGCGCCGCGCCGTCCGGGGGCCGGGCCACCACCATGGAGCCGAACGCGTCGGCGGTGGAGGCGCTGAACCCCGCGCCGGGGCCGTGTCGCAGCCGTCCGGGCCAGGGCACGATGCGCCCGATCTCCTCCGGGCGCAGCGTGCCCGGCCCCGTACCGCCGGAACGCGGGCCAGGGCCGGAGGCGGGGCCGAGCAGCGCGACCGCCTCGGCGAAGAGGCTCTGCCAGGAGCCCAGTTCACGCGGGGTGAGCCGCTGGGGCGGGATCGGGCGGTCGAGGTCGCGGTACGGGTCGGTGTCGTCGAGGGCGACCTCGGGCCCGCCCGGCCGGACCGGCAGCCGGTGCGTCGGCCACCACAGGGCGCTCGGCGGCGCGGTGATCGGTCGCACGGTCAGCGTCGTCGCCCCGGTGCCCCGTCCGGCCGGGACGAGCTGCAACTCCCCTTCCTGCAAGCGCGCGTGGACCGGGTGGAAGCCCAGCAGCGGGATGCCCGGCAGCCGGGCCAGGCCCAGCGTCGGCAGGGCCACCGCGCCCTCCCTCGCGGGCACCACGAGCTCGGCGGCCGTCCCGGCCCTCAGCGCGGCCACCAGGGCGACGGCGGCCAGGTGTCCGGCGTCCACCCACAGCGGAGAGCCGGCCGAGGTACCGTGCAGGCGGCGCAGCGTGTGGGAGAGCCAGCTCCCCACCTGCGGGCTGAGCAGCAACTCCTCCACGCACTCCGGCCTTCGGACCTCGGCCCGTTCGACGGTCCGCCAGATGGCGCCCAGGTCGGCGGGGCCGAGCAGCGCGGGCCGCTCCTCCAGCCGGCTCAGCAACTCCCTCAGCAGGACGAGGCGTCGGGCCCGTTCGCCCTCCACGAGAAAGCCGACGGCCTCCACCGAACCACCGCCCGCGGCGAGTTCGTCGAACCAGTGGCCGGGCATCCGCATCGGTCCGTGCACCCGCGCTCCTCCGTCGTGTTCCCGACACGGCCCGGGGGCCCGTTTCCGGGAGGGCCGCGCAGCGCTCAGTCAGCGCGAGGGCCAGGGGGTTCCTGGGACAGTGTGCTGGTGCGCGCTCTTCGGATCTCCTCCAGCAGACGCTGTCCGGGTGCGGGAGCGAGGGCGCGCAGGGTGGCGACGCCCACTTCCGCCAGGTCCGCCACATCGGACTCCAGGTAGTCGGCCGGATCACCGGCCGATGCCGTCTGCTGCAAGGCCATTTCCCCCTTTTCGGTCCGGCGGCACACGATGCCACCCGTCCCTTCCCATCATGACGAATGGGTTGCCTTCCGGAAACCCGTGCGATCACGTCGTACGATCACGGTCCGGGCGGACCGGGCCGGTCCTCGGCCAGGAACTCCCGCAGGGCTTCCTCCAGTTCGGCGGCCCTGGCTGGATCGTCGTCGAGCAGGGTGACGGCCCGGTAGAGGTCCCAGGGGCCCTCCGGGCGCCGCCGCAGCGTCCGCAGAATGCCCAGGACGTCCGTACGGGGCACCGCGTGCCGCGGCATCCGCGCCACCAGGACCGGGTCCAGCTCCCCCACCATCGTCTGGCGTTCGTCCCGGTCGCTCATCAGCGGATAGGCGAGGAGCGCTTCGACCACCCGGACAAGACCGCCGCCCGTCCGGTCGGGTCCGGGGCGGACTCCGTTCGCCGGGGGCGGTGTCGCCGGCCGGTCGGGCAGGTGCTCCGCGTGGCCGGGGCGTTGCAGTTGGAGCGTGGGGAGCTGGGTGTGGCTCCCCTCGGCGCGCAGCCGGTCGAACCGGTCCCGGACGGCCGCGAAGAGCGCCTCCGGGTCGGGAGCCGGACCGCCGGGCAGGGCGGCCAGCTCGCGCAGGAGAATGTCCGAGAAGACGCCCAGGCCGCGCACGGGGTCGTTGGCCGCGCGCTGCCCCCGGTCGGCGGCCAGCAGCACGTTCTGCCGGTGCACGCGCAGTCGCTGCCCGGCGGGGAGGCTCCCGTCCGGGATCGTGACCGCCGGGCGGTGGCGCTCCTCGAAGGTCCGGCAGGCGTCGACGACCCAGTTCTGCTCCGCGAAGCCGGGCAGGACATCGCTGCTCAGGCGGCGTCTGGCGGACTCCAGGTCGATGTTGCGGCGGTCGGCGTCCGTGGCGTCGGCGCAGTAGAGCCGCAGGTGTTCGTCCCGGTCCAGGACGCCGTGCCCGCCCCACCAGACCCAGAGCACGTCCCCCTGCCGGGTGGGCAGTTCGTGGACCAGGACCCGGCGCAGGGTCTCGTGGTCGGCGCCGCGGTGGCCGGTGACGGCGTCCGTCCCATCCGCCGGGGCGAGGTGCAGCAGGATGTTGGTGTCCGGCACGCCCGTGGACCGCAGCCAGTCCCGGAAGCGCAGCGCGTCGCGGACCGGCCCCGGCAGCGTCCAGTGCGGGCCCGCCGCATAGGCCTCGACGCCGACGACGAGCGCCACCACACGCGCCGGGTCGACACCGTCCGCGGTCACGGCAGCCGCTCCGCGATGGCGCGGTAGACGGCCGGATCGGTCCAGTAGGCGCTGTGGGCCGCGGGGAACGGCTGCCGGTTGTCGGTCGCGATGTCCTCGGCCCGGCCGGGGAACAGCGGTGCGGCGGCGAAGCCGAGCAGGTCGCGGCGGTCGTGGATGTTCAGCCAGGCGGGGACGTGGGCGGGCAGCGGTTCCGGGTGTTCGAGGTGGGGCAGCGCCCCCGTCTCGTACAGGAACGGCCCCTGCGAGCCCACCGTGACCAGCAGCCGGACGTCGGGCAGCGGGGCCTCGATCAGGGTGTCGAGGGCGATGATCCCGCCGAGGCTGTGGCCGAGCAGGACCACCGGGGGCTCGACGGCGGCGACCAGCTCGCGCAGGGCGGCGCGCAGGGGGCCGCCGCGGACGAGGAACGTGAGCACGTCGCCGGCCGCCGGGTGGGCGGCCCCGGTGAGGGCGCGGCGGCGGCGCACCGCGTACCGGGAGCCGAGCCGCGTCAGGGGCCGGGCGGCCAGGCGGCCCACCGGCCCCCTGCTGGTACCGGGCGTCGCGGCGCCGAGCTCCCGGGCGATCCGGTCCACCGCGGCGTCGCGGGTGGCCCCGTCGGGGATCACGGGCGCGTCCTCGGCCAGGGCCGCGCCGATCACGGCGGCGACCAGCGCACGGGCCAGGAGTGTCGCCAGGGCTTCGGGGTCCGTGGCTTCGGCGGCCGGGGCCAGCAGCGGACTGCGGGCCAGGGCGGCGGCCCGCGCACCGAGACCCGGGCCCAGCTCCGGGGCGGCCGCCTCGCCCCGGGCGGTCAGCGCCGCCAGCCGCTCCCGGAACTCCTCGTCGGGGAAGGCGGCGCCCGGCGGGATCTCGCCCGAGGGGCCGCGCGCGGCGGCGAGGGCCAGCTCCGCCTGCGGGTCGCGGTAGAGACGCTCCCAGCCGGCGGCCTCGTCGTCCTCCTCGCTCTCCGCGTCCCGTTCGGTGGCGCCGGCCCCGTCGTACGGGATGCTGGCCCCGCCCGCCGCGAGCCGGGCCCCGTACCGCTCTCCCCAGTCGAGCGGTACGACCCGCACGCCCGGTGCGGCGCCGACGAGCGAGGCCGTGACCCGTGTGTACAGGGCCTCGGCGTGCGGCGGCCGCACGCCCGTGCCGTGAATGAATATGACCGTGGTCATGCGTCGCCCCCGTCAGTGGTCCACCGGCCCGCCGGTCCGGGCCGGGCCCCGTGGTCCGAACGGACCAGGTGCCGGAGCCCCGGCCCGATCCGTCGCCTCACAACGGAATCACCGTCACGTCGTACTCGATGCGCTGATGCAGCCGGGCCGAGGTCCGCCACGGGTGCTGTTCCCCGAGCACTCGGGTCAGGCCCTCCACCGCCTGGGCGTTGAGCCGGTCCGCCTCCCCGGGGCGGCCGAGTCCGCGCTGGTCCAGGGAGAGGTTCGCGACGCAGACCAGGGTGAAGGGATGGTCCTCGCCGGCCACCTCGGTGAGCAGCGGCAGTGTGGCGCTGTCCACTTCCAGGGCGCCCGCGAAGTCCAGCCGGGCGTAGTGGTCGTTGGCGCGGCCCAGCGCGGCGGCCAGGGAGTAGACGTGCCGCTCCCCCAGGTCCGCCCGGAGCCGTGCCCCCGCGGCCGTGTCCAGCCGCTCGGCCTCCTCCACCTCGCCCATGGCCCGCAGGGTGGCGGCCACGTTGACCATGGCGCACAGGGTGTACGGGTGGTGCTCACCGAAGATGTCCCGGTAGCGGTCGAGGATCTGCCGGCCGAGGCGCCGGGAGTCCTCCAGCCTGCCCGCGATCCTGCGGTCGACGACCGCCGCCATGGCGGCTCCCAGGGTCTCCGGGTACTCGGCGCCGTACCGGGTGGTGAACTGGTCCAGGACCGCCTCGGACAGTTCCGCCGCGCCTTCCAGCAGGCCCGCGCGGCGTCGGCAGATCGCGAGGTTCAGCGCGGCCCGGATCGTCGCCGCGTTGGTCGCCCCGAAGTGGGTCAGATGGGTCTGGTAGGTCGCTTCCTGTAGGACCCGGGCCTCCAGGAAGTCACCCGCCTCACGGATGTCCGTGGCCAGGGACCGCAGGGTGTTGAGGGTGAGCCCGCTGGTCGGCCCGTAGAGCAGCCGGCGCTGTCTGGCCGTCTCCTCGTCGAGTTCCTTCGCCCGTCGGAAGTCTCCGTTCACGCGCAGCGAGATCGCGTAGCTGTGCGCGGCGCTGAGCGTCGTCGGATCCTCCGGGCCGTAGAGGTCGCCGGCCCGCTCGAAGGCTTCGGCGTCCAGCTCCCCGGCGGCGTGGAAGTCGCCCCGGTGGCGCAGCGAACCGGCCATCTGGAGCATGGAGTCGATGAGCTCCTCCTCCGGGATCGGTGCGCTGCGCGAGATCTCCATGGCCTGTTCGCTCAGCGCCGCGGCCTCCGGGATCCGGCCGAGGTGCTGGAGGTAGAAGCCGAGCATCTTGGTGATCCGGATGACATGCAGGTCCGCCTCCGCCGACTGCTCGCTCCAGGCCTCCCACGCCCGCCGGGTCAGGTCCGCTCCCGCCTGGTGCGCACCCCAGTAGTAGAGGAAGGTGACCATGTCGAACACCAGGTCGCGCACCCAGCCGTCGGAGCTGTTGACCGCGTCGGAGGCGATCACGTGGGGCAGCAGTCCGAGGTAGGTGGGCCACTGTTCCGGTGAGGCGGGCAGTCCGGGTTTCGCGGTGGTCAGGAGGAGGTGGGCGGCGTCGCGCATCGCCTCCCGCTCGTCCGGATCCAGCCGGGCGACGATCACGTTCTGCATCAGCCGGTGCATCTGGAGCGTGCCGGCCTTGTGGTCGAGGCGCACCAGCGAGAGCTTGCTCAGGTCGCGGGTGGCGCGGGCGAGCAGCAGCGGGTCACGCAGCACGGGGTCCAGTTCGGGGGTGATCTGGACGTTGCGGCCGCCGCGGAGCATGTTCAGCGGGATGGGCTCGGGTGCCATGCAGGCGCAGATCTGGAGCAGTTGGCGGGCGGCCGGGTTCTCGACGGACAGCCGGCCGAGCGAGATGTCCCAGACCGCGGCGACGGGCAGGGGGTAGTCCGGGGACGGGGCCAGTTCGAGGATCTCGGGGCGGCGTTCGTCGAGCAGTTGGAGGTACTCGTCGACCGGCATGCCGGTGGCGGCGTGCCAGGCGCCGGCCTGTTCGACGGCCAGGGGCAGATCGCCGAGCGCCTCGGCGAGCCGGCCCGCGTCATGGGTGCTCAGTCCCCGGGCCCGGCGCTGGAGCAGCGAGATGCTCTCCTCACGGTCGAAGACATCGACGCTGAGGGGGGTGGCGACCCGTTCCCACTCCCGGTTGCGCGAGGTGACGATGATCTTTCCCGGTCCGCCGTTGGGGAAGTACGAGCGCACCGACTCGATGTCCTCGGCGTTGTCGAAGACCAGCAGCCAGTTGTCGAAGGGCTTGCCGGTGCGCAGGGCCTCGCGGACGGCGGGGACGGCGGTGTTCGCCTGCGGCCCGACCTCCAGGCCGAGGCCGGCCGCCAGCTCGGCGAGCGCGGCCAGGATCAGGCTCTCCTGCTCGGCGGGGATCCACCAGATGATGTTGTACTCGCCGCTGTGACGGTAGACGTACTCCACCGCGATCTGCGATTTGCCCACGCCACCGAGGCCGTGCAGTGCGTGCGGGAGGACCGCCGTCGTCTCGTCCTCGGTCAGCTGCCGCTCCACGGCGGCGAGAAGGGACTCGCGGCCGGTGAAGTTGGGGTTCTTGGGCGGTACGTTGCCCATGATCCTCGGCTGGCCCGAACGGACGACGCGTGCTTCCGGCGCTTTGACTTCCATCTCCTCGTGAGCCCTCCGGGCGGTGTTGTCAGCTGGTGCCGAGGTGTCAGCTGCTGGGGGTGTCGTGGGCGGCACGGGTCCTCCTGGTGAAACGACGCTGTCCGGTGGCAGCTTTGCCCAGTTCGGGGCATCTTTCAGCAAATCCGCATCGATCTCACCCGGCCGGGCAGGGGGGTCGTCCGGCGAACCCACCAGGCGGGCGGCCACCCTGGCGGCCCGGCCGGCGTAGGGGCCCGACAGCGCCCGCAGCACCGCCAGCTCGATCCGGAGCCAGGGGCGGACGCCGGGCTCCGCACCGGGGAGGGCGGTGCGCACGGGGTCGTGGAGGGCCGCGCGCAGGCGCGCACCGTGGCCCTGCCCCGTACGCAGTTCGGCGAGCAGGCCCACGGTGCGGGCGAGTTGGGTCCTGGTGCTGGTGGCGAGCAGTGCTTCGCGCACGTCGTCGGCGAAGTCCGGACCGCTCCCGGCGTCGGCGTCCCAGTCGATCAGCCCGCCCATCATGACCTCGGCGAGGTGTTCGGGCCCGGCGTCCGGCAGGGCCAGGTCGCGCAGCTCGTCGATGACGGCGAAGTCCATGGGTGCGAGTGCCAGCAGGACGGCGAGCTGCCGGGCCAACGGGCTGGCGAGCGAGCGGAACCTGCGTACGGCGGCGGCCGCCGCCCGGGGGCCGTCGACGACCGGGGTGCGCAGCCCGGGGGCGGAGGCGCCTTTGGCCATCGCGCCCGCCAGGACCACCGGCAGTGTGCGCCGCACGCCGCGTTCGCCGGTCACCAGGTCGGCCCAGGCGCGGAAGGACCCGGCGCGCACGCTGAGCACCGGTACGGGCACGGTGTCGTCGTCCGGTTCGGGCAGCGGCCGGACGGGGTCGTGCGCGCCGAGCGGCGGACGGAAGCGGAAGCGCCGGTTCGGCGCGCCGAAACCTCCGGCGTCCAGCTGGGCGCGGAAGGGGAACAGCGAGGAGCGGTGGCGCAGATAGGGCGGCAGGAGGTGGACCAGCGCGGTGGGCCCGCCGGAGGTGAGCCGTTCCAGTAACCGGTCGGCTCCGGGGCCCGCCCAGCCGTGGGCGAGCCCGTCCGTCACGACGAGGAAGAGCCGGGCGCCGCGGCCGTCGAGCAGTTCGGCGGGGTCACCGTCGCGTCCGCCGGGCCAGCGCAGCGCGGGCTCGCCGGACCCGGGGGGCAGGGCCACCCCGACCGTGCGGACGTCGCGGAAGGCCCCGCTGCGGGCGGCCTCTTCGGCGATCTGCCGGACGGTGGCGCCCCACGGCGGCATGGTGGGGGCCCGGTCGACGAGGAGCACCAGGTCGAAGGCCCGCTCGCGGTCGGGGAGAAAGTAGGGGACCCACAGTCCGTCGGTGAGCCCGTGCTCGGCCGTGCTCTCCTCGTCCAGCGCGCTCCGGCCCCCGGTGGGCACCCTGCGGCCCAGCCCGCGCAGCGACCTGGCCAGCCGCGGCATGGCCGTCCGCACGGCCCGGGGGCGGGGGCCCGGCAGCCGTTCGGGGCCGGTGCGGGTGCGCTCCTGGACGGTCCTGATCTCCCGTTCGTACGCCGGTGGCCCGGGCAGCCCGGAGACCCCGGGCACGGCGTGGGGCGCGGGGTCGGACGCTGTGCCGGGGTCCGGGCCGAGCAGCGGTTCCGGCCCTCCGGCGGGCGGCGGGCCGGCGGCCGGCGGTGGCCCGGACCCGGAGGTGTCGGGGCCGGGCGTGTCGGGGTGCCGTTCGGCGTGGGGCGGGTGGTCCGGGGCGGGTCCGGGGGTGCGCTGGGCGTCGAGGCGGGCGGCGGCGAGCCAGGCGGCGTCGGCGAGCTCCGTCCAGTCGGCTCCGCCCGGGTCCGGCGGGCCGTCGTCCTCGTGCCGGTCGCCGGTGGTGGGATCGGGGGAGTCGGCCGGCACGGACGCGGGGTCCGGAGCACGCTCCCTGGGCAAGCCGTTCATCAGCGGCCCTTCGAGAGGTCTCGGAGGAGCATCTCGATGAGTTTACGCCCGTCGGCATCCGCTTGAAAACCGCCCGCGGTCGTCAGCTGGACGGCGTTGAGCAACTGGTCGATCGACTGGGTGCCGCCGCCGCGCAGACGCTTCTCGAACTCGTCCACCAACGCCTCGACACCTTCCGGGCGCTGCCGCAGATGGCTGACGACGATGCCGATCAGCTGCTCGCGGCTCGGCGGCCGCATCTCCAGCGGCAGGCAGCGGCGGCGGAACGCGGCGGGGAACTCCCGTTCGCCGTTGCTCGTGATGACCACGACGGGGAACTGCGCGCACTCCACCCGGCCGCCCTCGACCCTCGCCGAGCCACGCGGGTCGTCCGTGAACACGGTCGCCGACTCCTCGTTGCTCCGCACGAGTTCGGGGATCTCGTAGCTGCCGTTCTCCAGCACGTGCAGGAGGTCGTTGGGCAGGTCGATGTCGCTCTTGTCCAGCTCGTCGACGAGCAGCACCCGGGGGCGCGCGTAGGCGAGCAGGGCGGTGCCGAGCGGGCCGAGGGTGACGAAGTCCCCCAGCGCCGGGGGCCCTTCACCGGCCGGGCCGCGTCCGTCCGGGTCCCCGCCGACGGCGTCGGGGGCGGGACCGTGCGCGCTCGTGGCGTCGGCTGCCCGCCAGGCCGCGATCGCCTGGGCGCGGCCGATCGCGTCGTACGCGTACAGGCCTCCCTTGAGCGTGCTGCGGCTGACGACGCTCCAGGGCAGGACCCGGCCGAGCCCCAGCTCACGGGCGATCAGATAGGCGAGGGTGGACTTGCCGACGCCCGGCGGGCCGGTGATGAGCAGTGGGCGGCGCAGCAGCAGCGCGGCGTTGACCGCGTCGATCTCCTCGCGGCGCAGCTGCGGCCCGTCCTGGATCCGGCCGAGGCGGCGCTCCGCGGCACGGTCGTCCTCGGGCGGCGGCGGCTGGAGCGGACCACCGGGAAACGTACGCCAGGGCGGCGGCGTCGGCAGCTCCGGCGGCTCGCCCCCGGGCGCCCTTCCGGTCGCGTGGAAGACCCACCACGGGGGCGGCGGCGACGGTGGTACGACAGAGGCCTCTCCGGTCATGCCGACAACAACTCCTCACGATCGACCAGTCGGTACGGGTCGTCCCAGAAGAACGCGATGTGCCTGCCCACCCACAGGGGGCCGTCCTCCTCGATCTCCGCCCCCGCTCTCAACCTGTGCACCTTTTCCGGTAGTTGTGCGTACGTGTGCCCCAGAAGCAGCGTGAGCAGTTCGCTGGACCGGGAGGAGCTTTCGGCCCTGCGGTCCCAGGCGGCGACGCCCACTCCCTCGACGACGGCGGCCTGCAACGCCTCCAGACCGTGCCCCTGGACGGCGGGCGCGTCGAGGATGACCGCGGTGAGCGACTCGTCCCCGGCGAGGTGGGCACGCCAGCGTTCGAATCCGTGCCGGTCCGCGGCCTTCCAGCGGTGGGGGGCCGGGGCGGTCGCGGTCCGGAGCTGATCCCAGCGGGCCTGCCAGCGGCGCAACTGCCCGGCGTCGCCGCGCATCCGGTCCAGGCTGCGCAGATGGACCCGGTAGTGCATGCCGATCGGCCGGGGCCTCGGGTCTCCGGTACCCAGTTCCAGGCGGGCCATGTCGTGGTTCAGCAGGTCGAAGGGGAGCAGGAACTCGACGTGGACCGGGCCCCCACCGACCCCCGCCTTCCCTGCCCGGCCGCCTGGCTCCGGTGGCTCCGCAGGCCCCTTCGGAGTGTCGGCCCACAGCGCCTCGCCCCGCTGGACGGCGCGCTCGACCGCTCCGGCCAGGGTGTTCAGGGTGACGGTCTCCATGGCGCCCTGCTCCGGCCGCCAGTAGCCGGGGACCTTGTTGAGCCAGTGCCGGACGAAGACGTCCGGTGAACCGTCGCGGGCCGGTTCGACCATGACGACCAGACACCGGGGCACCGTCGGGTCGGGGGCGGCGGGCCGCTCCAGGCGCCGCCGGCAGTCGGCGAGCGCCTCCTGCGCCCCGGCGACCGCCGCCCGGGCGTCGCCGGCCGGGGCGGCGTGTTCCTCCGCCTCCGCCCAGCGGTCCGCCCACCGGCGCAGCGCCGCGCCCTGCTCGGCCGACAGGGCGGCGGCCGCCTCGACGAGGACGACGGCTGCGGGGAGACCGTCGGCGCGTGCGGTCATGTCCAGTGCGTGGTCGAAGAGTTCGGTCGGCGTTCCGTGGTCCGGCAGGTCCCCGGGCAGTTCGTCGCCGAGGAGGGCGGCGAGGCGCCCGCTGTCGATGTCCTTCGCCTCGACGAGCAGCCGGCGCGCCTGCCGGGCGATGTCCTCGGCGAAGACGGGCGCGGGCCAGGGCCCCGGCCGGCCGCCGTCGGTCCGGATGCCGGCCTCGGCGGCGATCCGTTCGGCGTCGTCCTTGCCGGAGACGGTGCGGACCGCGTAGACGAGCGCCTCGGGGCCGTCGGGCCGGTGGATCACCTTGCGGACCAGATGCGTCATGTCGATCCGGGGCGTGCTGTCCGGGTAGGTCAGTTCGACGCCGAGTCGGTACCCCACCGTGCTCACGAACTCGACGCGCTGGCTCCGGTCCTTGACGCAGTCGAGCAGGGTCAGCGCGTCGACGAGGATCTGCATCAGGTCCGGTCCCGGGTGCCCGTGCGGGACAGCATTCATCGCCGACCATCCCCCGCCGAGTCGGTCCAACTCACATGGCTGAACGCGAAGTTACCACGACTGAATCTTCGGTAACCAGGGCCTTCACGTGCCCCTGCGGCCCCGTGCGGAGCGCTGCTCAGACCCTGGACGCGGGCTCGGTGGGGCGGTCCCGTCCGGAACGCCAGGTCCCGCTCGCGGACCAGCCCGCCGGGGCCCGCCGACCGGAGGACCACGTCCAGGGCGCGGTCGGGGTCGGCGGCGTACACGGTGCTGAACCAGGCCATGTTGGCCTCGACGACCGCCCAGTCGGGTTCCCGGCCGGGGCGGCGCATCCGTCCGACGTCCACGACGACGGCTCCGGGCAGGGTGTCCCCGCACTCCTCGGTGAGCCGGTCGGCGAAAGCACGTACGGCGGCCTCCTGGGGGTGACCGGCCAGTGGGGCCGCGTCGAGCCGGCCGTGCACGGCGTAGCGCGATCCTGTGCGGACCTCGCCGTCGAGCAGGAAGAGTCTGAACTCGTCGTCCCAGCTGACGACTTCGCTGATCTGGACGAGCGGGTCGCCGGAGCCCGGCGGAGGCTGCGGGAGAGAGGCGCCGTCCGGGTGGACGGCGGCGGGGAAGCTCTTGTCGGTGGGGGGCTTGACGAAGAGCGGGCCGGTACGGCGCCGGGCCTCGGAGAGGGGCACCCGGCTGACGCTCCGGCCGGTGAAGGCGCCCGGAAGGGCGTCCAGCCACCCGTCGTGCGGCTCCAGGAGCGCCACCCCGAGCGGGCCCGCGACCCGGGCGCCGAAGCGCGGGCCTCCGTAGTAGTGCCCGTCTCCCCTCCTCCGGTACCGCTCGGGGACTCCGTCGGCGGGCAGCACGGTCACCTCCATGCCGCGCCGGTGTGCCGCGTCGGACAGGAGGGAGGCCGTGCTGGAGCGATGGGGCGGGAGCGCCAGGAAGCCGGGTCCGGACGGCATGCGACTCCTCCCTCCCCCTGTCCGCCGGTTTCGCCGGTTTCGCCGTCAGCCCAGGAGGACCGGGAAGGCGGTCATGTCGTTCTGCGTCATCACCGGCAGCTTGGTGATCTGCTCGTCCGGGACGGCGAGGCGGAGTCCGGGGAAACGCGTGAAGAGAGCGGGCAGGGCGATGCCCGCCTCGACGCGCGACAGGGCCGCCCCGGGGCAGATGTGCGGACCGTGGCCGAAGGTCATGTGGCGGTTCCGGGTGGGCCGCGTGATGTCGAAGGCGTCGGCGTCGGGGCCGTGTTGCTCGATGTCGCGTCCGATGGCCCGGTAGGAGACGACGACTCCCTCGCCCTTGCGGATCACGTCGTCGCCGACGGTGATGTCCTCGGTGGCGAACCGCATCAGCAGGTGGGTGGTGGGGGTGTCCCAGCGCAGCGTCTCCTCGATCACCGCGTCCCAGCCGACCTCCCCGGTGAGCACCATGCGCAGCTGGTCGGGGTGGGAGAGGAGGGCGCGTACGGCGTTGAGGACGAGGCCGATGGTGGTCTCGTGCCCGGCGGCGACCATGGCCTTGAGGTTGCCCACCACCTCCTCCTCGGTGAGCGGCTCGCCGCCCTCCTCGGCCAGGATCAGCGCGCTGGTGAGATCGTCCGTGGGCCGGGCGGTCTTCTCCCGTACGAGGTCGGTGTAGAAGACGTCCAACTCGGCCAGCAGCGCGAGGCGTTCGTCCTGCGGGGTGAGCATGGAGAAGAACGCCTTGTACTGCCTGGTCAGCATGGCGTGCTGGGACTCGTCCACGCCCATGAGCAGGCCCACCACCCGCATCGGCAGCGGCTGGGCGAAGACGGCCTTCAGGTCGACGACCCCGTCGTCCCCCTGCGCGGCGTCGAGGGCGTCCAGCAGCTCCTGGGTGAACTTCTCGATCTCCGGGCGGATCGTCTCCAGGCGGCGGGGAGTGAGCGCCTGCGAGGTCTTGGTGCGCAGCCGCCGGTGTTCGGCCCCGTCGACGGTGAACATGGAACGCCCGGCGTCGATCATGCCGATCAGCGGCCACGCGTGGGTCACCGCACCGCTCTGCCAGAGGCCCCAGGCGTCGATGTCCTTCACCAGCCGCGGGTCGAGGAGGAGTTGGCGTGCCTCGGCGTGCCGGGTGACCGTCCAGGCCGGTACGCCGAGCAGGTCGATCCGGGCGAGGACCCCGGCGTCGCGCAGCCGTGCGGTCTCGCCGTCCAGGTCCTGGACCATGGGGTCGATGACGACGGTCCCGGCGCCCCGGTCGGCCGGCGCGGCGGCAGTGTGCGGGCAGTTCACAACGCGTCTCCTGTCGTGCGTACGGGAGTGAAGCGGACGGGCAGGGCGGTCGTCCCGCGCAGGAACGCGGACGGCCGGCGGACCAGTTCGGTGGCGGGGACGGCCAGTTCGAGGTCGGGCAGCCGGTCCAGCAGCACCTCGATGCCGGTACGGGCGATGATCTCGGCGATCTCCTGGGCGGGGAAGGGGCAGCGGTACTCGCCGTGGCTGAAGGCCAGGTGCGCGCTGTTGCCGCCCTGCCCGGAGCGGACGGCGGAGGCGGTGACCTGCTGCCGGATGTGCGGGTCGGCGTTGGCCGCGCCGAGGCCGAGGAGCAGCATGTCGCCGCGGGCGATGTTCCGTCCACCGAGCCGGGCGTCGCGCGCGGCCCAGCGGCCGGCCAGGATCTGGGTGGGCCCGTCCTCCCAGAGCACCTCGTTCATGGCCTCGGCGACACTGTGCCGGCCGCCGGACAGGGCGTCGGCGAACTGGTCCTCGGTGAGCATCAGCCGGGTGGAGTTGCTGATCCAGTCGGCGGTGGTCAGGTGGCCGGCGGCCGTGATGGCCATCAGGTCGAGCGCGTACTCCTCGTCCGTGAACGGTTCGGGGTGGGCGAGCATCCGGGACGTCACGTCGTCGCCGGGCCGCGCCCGCTTCGCCGCCACGAGGCGCTGCATGTGCTCACCGAAGCTCAGGTGCGCCTTCTGCGCGCCGGGGCCGCCGTCGGCGAGGTCCTTGAGTACCCGCGCGATGTCGGCGCCCTCGTCGTCGGGGAAGCCGACGAGCCGGGCGAGCACGAGGACGGGCAGCGGCTCGGCGAACTCGGCGACGAGGTCGGCGGTGCCCCGGGTGCAGACGGCGTCGATGAGGCGGTCGGCCAACTGCTCGCAGTGCTGCCGGATCTCGAAGGGGTCCGCCCCTTCGAGAGCCGGTACGACCATGTCGACGTGCCGGCGGTGCTCGGCTCCGGCGGTGAAGTAGATGGACGGCATGGGGGTGCCCACCATGGGCAGCAGCGGCCAGTCGGCGGGGACGTTTGCCCACTGGTTCCACAGGGAGACGTCCCGGGGGAACAGCTCCCCGTCGCTGGTGACCTGGTGGAGTTCCCGGTAGCCGATCACCAGCCAGGCGGGAAAGCCGCCGGGCAGTTCGACGGGGACGACGGGCCCGTGGTCGCGCCGCATGGACCGGTAGAGCTCCTGCGGCTCGGTGGGGAAGCCTGGCCCGCCGAGCACGACGGCGCCCGTACCGGCGCCCACGGGGCAGCCTCCTCCGGTGCCGGCCGTGGACGCGGGCGTGGCGGACGAGGGGTTCGTCATCGTACGGACTCCAGGGGCGGCGGCTTCGCGCGTTGCGACCATACGATCAACGCGGCACCACTATAAGGAGGTTGCGTGAACCACCGGAGCTGTTCGCGCTCATTTTCGCCCGAACTCCGAACGATTCGACCTCATGTTCCGCCCGTTCTCCCATGACATCTGCACACCTTTGATCACAAGGTCGCCATCGTCGCGGGGCTCGGCCGGCCACCGACGGCCGTCGGTCCGGGTCGGGGTCGCGTCCGGGATGTGGACGGCGCGGGGGCCGCCCCGGGCTCGCGCCGTAATCCCCCCGCTCTACGATCGGGGCGTGTGCGCTGACGTCATAGTTGCCGAGGACGACGAGAAACAGGCCGAGCTCGTACGCCGCTATCTGGAACGGGAAGGACACGCCGTACGGGTCGTGGGCGACGGCCTCGCCACGCTCGACGCCGTCCGGCACCAGGAACCCGACCTGCTCGTTCTCGATGTGATGATGCCCCGGGCCGACGGCCTGGACGTGGTGCGGGTACTGCGGTCCGAGAACCGCGAGCTGCCGGTGCTGATGCTGACCGCCCGCTCGACCGAGGACGACCTCCTGCTCGGTCTCGACCTCGGCGCCGACGACTACATGACCAAGCCCTACAGTCCGCGCGAGCTGATGGCCCGCGTCCGTACCCTGCTGCGGCGTACCCGGCGCACCGCCGCCCCGGAGCCGGTGGTCGAGGACCCGGTCCTGCGTGTCGGCGCCCTCGTGGTCGACCCGGCGCGGCACGAGGTGTCCGTGGGCGGCGGGGCGGTGGAGTGCACCCCGGGCGAGTTCCGGATCCTGGCGGCCCTGGCGGCGGGACCGGACCGGGTGTTCAGCCGTCAGCGGCTGCTGGAGGAGCTCCACGGGTTCGACCGCTACATCAGCGCCAGGACCGTCGACGTGCACGTCATGAACCTGCGCAAGAAGATCGAGCGGGCCCCGCGGCGGCCGGAGCGCCTGCTCACCGTGTTCGGCGTCGGCTACAAACTCACCGACCCGGCGAAGGCGATCCGGCGTGCGTAGGGTGCGCGACGGGGACGACGGGGCGGTCGGGCGCGGGACGGACGGGGAGGGCAAGGGCGCCGGCCGACGCGGGCGGCGCGACGGCCGGCGGGAGACGCCGGGCCGGGCGCGGCTGCCGCTGCGCCGGAGCCTGCTGGGGCGGCTGCTCGCCGTTTCGGCGCTGGTGGCCGCGTGTTCGGTGGCGGCCACCGCCTGGATCGCCGTGCAGACGACCTCGGGTGCGATCAAGCAGGAGCAGGGGCAGAACCTCACGGCGGACGCCCGGATCTACGACACCCTGCTGAATTACGCCGCCCGCAATCCGACCTGGGACGGGGTCGGCGCGACGGTGCGGGAGCTGGCCCGGGAGTCGGGCCGCCGGGTCGCGCTGACCACGCAGGGCAGGCAGCCCCTGGCGGACTCCGCCACGGCGGCGACCGCCCCGGCGCTCCCGCCGCAGGCGTCCGCCGTGGTCGACCCGTTGTCCGTGGACACCGTTCTGGCGGCGCGCGGGGCCGACGGGCAGGGCACGGCGGCCGACCGCATCGATCCCCGGGCGGTGGGGCCGTTCCGGCTGTCGGCAGCCGACAGCAAGACCTTGCGGCGGACCGCCGATGACAAGGTGCAGTGCCTGAACCGGGCGGGTATCGCCTCGGACGTGGTGGTCGGCGCGAGCGGCCGCCCGCGGGTGCAGATCGTGGGCAACGATCCCGAACGGGCGCTGGGCACCCGCTGCGATCTCGCTGCCCTGGACACACCCACCCTTTCGGAACGGAAGGCGCTCGACGCGCTCACCGAGCTGGCCGACGCCTGTCTGAAACGCCAGGGCCGCGAGGGCGTGCGGCTGAACGGCGACCTGTCCTGGGGCGATCCGGCCTCTGCGTCCGTGCCGGGCGAACCCGGACCGCTGGTGCCGCGTGTGCCGCTGCCGGCACCGGTGCCGACGCCGCGCGACGGCCCCGTGGAGGACGCCGAGCCGTCCGTCGTCACGCCGGAGCGCACCGGGGAGAACGACCGGGCCATCGCGTCCTGTGTGAGCGCGGCCCGGAGCGAACAGCTCAGCTCGTACGTGTCCTCCCCCGCCCTCCTCTTCATCGGCGACGAGGGCGGCGCGACGCTGCCCGGGTTCGACCTCTCCCCCGCGAACACCGCCAGGATCGCCGGGGCCGCGGCGCTCGTACTGGCCCTCACCGTGGGCGCGTCGGTGTTCGCGGGAGCCCGGCTGGTGCGCCCGCTGCACGCGCTGACCGGCGCCGCGCAGCGCATGCGCGAGGGGGAGCAGCCGGAGTCGGTGCCCGTCTCGGGGGACGACGAGGTCGGACGGCTGGCCGCGGCGTTCAACGACATGTCCGCGCACCGGGCGCGGCTGGAGGAGCAGCGCAAGGCCATGGTGAGCGACGTCGCCCATGAGCTGCGCACCCCGCTGAGCAACATCCGGGGCTGGCTGGAGGCCGCCCAGGACGGCCTCGCCGACCCCGACCCGGCGTTCGTCTCCTCGCTGCTGGAGGAGGCCGTGCTGCTCCAGCACATCATCGACGACCTCCAGGACCTGGCCGCCGCCGACGCCGGGGTGCTGCGGCTGCACCCCGAACCCGTCGAGGCCCGGGAGCTGCTGAGCCAGGTCGCCGCCGCCCACCAGGCGCGGGCGGAGAACGCGGGCGTCACGCTCGCCGTCACGGCCACCGCGCCGGGTCCGGCCCTGCGCGCCGACCCGGTCAGGCTCCGGCAGGCGGTGGGCAACCTGGTGTCCAACGCCGTACGGCACACGCCGGAGGGCGGGCGGGTGACGCTGCGCGCGTACGCCGCCGAGGAGGGTGACGGGGCGGTGCTGGTCGAGGTGGCGGACACCGGTTCCGGTATCCCGCCCGAGGACCTTCCCCACGTCTTCGACCGGTTCTGGCGCGCGGAGAAGTCCCGCAGCCGCCGCACGGGCGGCAGCGGCCTCGGCCTCGCCATCGTCCGCAAGCTGGTCGAGGCCCACGGCGGCACGGTGGACGCGACGAGCGTCGAGGGCGAGGGGTCGACGTTCCTCCTCCGGCTGCCCGGGACCACGCCGTCCGGCCCCTGATGGGATGCCCTGATGGGATGACCACAGCGCCCTGACAGCTTCTTCATATCTCCACGCCAGCCTGGCGGCACGCCCCGTCCCCGGTGCGAACCGGCATCCGGGACCGTCACGGGCCGAGTATGGAATGGAGCCATCCGTATGACCGCTTTCCCCTCTCGCCGCACTCTGCGTGCCGCAGTCCTGGCCGCTGTCGCGGCCGGCGCGGTGCTGGTCCCGTCCGCCGCCGCCTTCGCCGACTCCTCCCCGAAGCCGTCGGAGCCCGCCGCGGTCGATCTGTCCACGAAGCGCGCCGAGGACGCCGCGAACGCCCCGAAGGAGGCCGCCCCTGCGGTGACCCCGCGCGGCGGTGTCGCCGCGGGCGACCGCCCGGCACCCGCGCCGACGGAGGCCGGACCCGCAAAGGCCCCTGCGGTGACCCCGCGCGGCGGTGTCGCCGCGGGCGACCGCCCGGCGCCCGCGCCGACGGACGCGGGCCCGGCCGTCACCCCGCGCGGCGGTGTCGCCGCAGGTGAGCGTGGCGCCGGCAGCGGTGACAACAGCACCGCGGTGCTGGCCGGTTCGGTGGCCGGGACCGCGCTGCTCGCGGGCGTGGGCACGATCGTGCTGCGCCGCCGCTCGGCGGCCGGCCTCAACGGCTGACCCGCACCGCTCACCACCGCTGACCGTGGCGTCGCCCCCGCACCGGGGCGGCGCCACGCCCGCGCACCGGCCCGCACCCGCCCCGTCCCGCCCCGATCCCGGAGTCCTCTGTGCCGTCCCGTACGCCCCACCGCTTCCGGCGGACCGCCGCCCTGCTGACCGCCCTCGCGGCCTGCGTCGCACTGGCGGGGTGCTCGTCCGCCGAGCCCTCCTCCTCGTCCTCCTCCGCCGCATCAGGCGCGCCCTCCGCCTCGGCGTCTTCCGCACAGGGCGAGGCGGTATCCGGATCGAGCGGATCGACCGAGCCGTCCAGCACCGACGAACCGGATCAGCCCGGCCCCGCCCACGTCTCGATCCCCTCGATCGGCATACAGAGCACTCTCATGGAGCTGGGGCTCAACGCGGACGGAACGGTCGAGGTCCCGCCTGCGGAGAAGGGCATGACGGCGGGCTGGTACACCGGCGCGTCCGTGCCCGGGGCACCGGGGCCGGCCGTACTGATCGGCCACAACGACACCCGCTTCGGCCGGGCCGTCTTCCACGACCTCAAGGACATCCGTGAGGGCGCCGAGGTGCTGGTCCGCGACGGAGCGGGCAAGACCCTGCGCTTCACGGTCACGGGCAAGGAGACGGTCAGCAAGAAGGCGTTCCCCACCGAGAGGGTCTACGGCCCGACGAAGGACAGCACGCTGCGGCTCATCACCTGCGACGGGGAGTTCGACGCGGAGGGCCATCCGGTCGACAACCTCATCGTGTACGGCGCCCTCGCCTGAAAGTCGGCGCACCCGCCCACGTGGCCCTCGGATGGCAGCCGGCCGGACAGACTCGCGCCACCCGATGTCTACCCGTGGGTAACTCCCGCTGCTTGGATGGGGTCGACCGGTACGCCCCCCACTCGACCACAGGAGACCTCGTGCCGAACACCGCGTTCCCCCGCCTGACCGGCGTGGCCTTGTCGGCCACCCTCGCCTCCGTCACCCTCGCCGTGAACGCACCGCAGGCGGCGGCTGCCGAGCCCCCGTCGCTGCGGGTGCTCTCGTACAACGCGTTCATCTTCAGCAAGACCCTGTACCCCAACTGGGGCCAGGACCACCGGGCGGCCGAGATCCCGAAGGCGTCGTTCTACCAGGGCAATGACGTCGTGGTGATCCAGGAGGCCTTCGACAACGGGGCCTCCGACGCACTGCTGCGGAACTCCGCGTCCCAGTACCCGTACCAGACCCCGGTGGTCGGCCGGAGCAAGAGCGGCTGGGACGCGACGGGCGGCTCGTACGCGGCGGCGACGCCGGAGGACGGCGGCGTCGCGATCCTGAGCAAGTGGCCGATCGTGCGCAAGGAGCAGTTCGTCTTCAAGGACGCCTGCGGCGGCGACTGGTTCTCGAACAAGGGCTTCGCCTACACGGTGCTGAACGTCAACGGCGCCCGGGTCCACGTCGTCGGCACCCACGCCCAGTCGACCGACCCCGGCTGCTCGGCGGGCCAGGCGGCACAGATGCGCAGCCGGCAGTTCCAGCAGATGGACGCGTTCCTGGACGCGAAGAACATCCCGGCCTCGGAACAGGTCGTCGTGGCAGGGGACTTCAACGTCGACGGGCACTCGGCCGAGTACGCCTCGTTCCTCTCCGACGCGGGCCTGAGCGCACCGGAGACCCGGACGGGCCACCCGTACTCCTTCGACACCCGCGACAACTCCATAGCCTCCGAGCGCTACCCCGACGACCCGCGCGAGGACCTGGACCACGTCCTGCACCGCACGGGCCACGCCAAGCCGGCGGGCTGGAAGAACGACGTGATCAAGGAGGAGAGCGTCCCCTGGACGGTGTCCAGCTGGGGCACGGACTACACGTACACGAACCTCTCCGACCACTACCCGGTGGTCGGCTCCGGCCAGTAGCCGCACCATGACGCCGCCGTCCCCCTCCGCTCGTCGCCGGAGGGGACGGCGCACCGCCCGGCCCCTGCCGATATATCGTGGCCAGCGCTTGTGTCCGGGAGCGCGAGAGGGCCGGTATGGACGAGGAGCAGGACCAGTGGATACGGGTGCCGGTCGGGGACGACGCGGCTCGCTGGGCCACGCGGGTGCGATGCCGCCGCGTGCTGTTCGTCGTGCACAACGTCACCTCGGCGACCCGGCTGCTCGACGTCCTGCCGCTGTTCCACGACGACCTCGGGGCGCAGCTCCTCGCCACCTGCACGGGGTCCTCGGCCTTCCGGTCGGGCGTCGCGGACCTGCTCGCGGACCTGGGGATGCCCGTACTCCCGTGGGAACAGGCCCTCGCGACGCCGGTGGACCTTGCGATCTCGGCCAGCTTTGGCGGCGAACTCGCCGCGATCCAAGGGCCGTTGATCGTACTTTCGCACGGTATCGGCTACACTAAAAGGCTGGCGACACCGAGCACCGAGCACCGAGCACCGAGCACCGAGCACCAAGCACCGAGTCCGGATGCGGATGCGGATGCGGATGCGACGGTCTTGCCCCGGAGTGTGTCTCCCCCCGTCTTCGGACTCGCGCCGGACTGGCTGCTGGCGGACGGTGTTCCCCTCGCCGACGCACTCGTCCTCTCCCACCCCGAGCAGTTCGACCGGCTGGCCGCCGCCTGTCCGGAGGCGCTGCCCACCGCCGTCCTCGCCGGCGACCCCTGCTTCGACCGGATGCTGGCAGCACGTCCGTACCGGGACCGGTTCCGCAGGGCGCTCGGCGTGGGGCGTGGACAGCGTCTCGTCCTGCTCAACTCCACCTGGAGCCCGTGGTCGTTGCTGGGCGACGGCAACGGAGAAGGAGCCGGTGACGGAGGCGGGGGCGGTGACGACGCGCTGCCCGCACTGCTACCGCGGCTCGCGTCGGAGCTTCCCGCCGACGAGTACCGCGTCGCCGCAGTCCTCCACCCGAACATCTGGCACGGTCACGGTCCCGGCCAGATCAGGGCCTGGCTGGACCGGGCCAGGCGCGCCGGCCTGGCGCTGATCGACCCGCTGGAGGACTGGCGTCAGGCGCTGCTCGCGGCCGACGTGGTCATCGGGGACCACGGTTCCGTCACCTATTACGCCGCCGCACTCGGCACCCCCGTACTCCTCGGAGCCGCGCCTCTGGACAGCCTCGATCCCGATGCGCCCATCGCCGACTTCATCCGGACCGCTCCCCGATTCGACGCCCGGGCACCCCTGCGCGGCCAGGTGGACGCGCTGATCGAGAGCCACATCCCGCAGCCGGGTCCGATGCGCTTCACCTCGTCCGTGCCCGGCGAGGCGGCGGTACGGCTGAGGCGTGCCTTCTACGGGCTGATGGCCGCCCCCGAGCCGCCGGGCCCCGCCCTGCTCCTGCCGTTGCCGCTGCCTGACCCGGAACCCGCTCTCCGTACGGCTCCCCAGTACGTACTGACGCGCGTCCTCGCGGGGCCGGAGGTCGTCGTGACCCGGTACGCCGATCCCGCCCGGGAACCCGGTGGGGCGGGGGACGCCCATCTCGCCGTTCATGAGGACACCCGCGATCCGGGGCAACTCGGCCTGGCCGACGTCGTCTTCCGGGACGGCGCCCCGGACGACCCGCGGTTCGGCCCGCCCGGACGATGGGCCGCCGAGGTACTGGACCGGCACGCGCAGTGCGCGCTCGCGGCGTACGTCACCGGGCCCTCGTCCTGCGTCGTCAGGGCCCGGGGCGGGGACCTGCTCCGGCTCACCGCAGGACCGGAAGCCGACGCGGACCCGGCGGTGTACGCGTCGGCGGTGCACGCCTGGCTCGCGGCGGGCAGGACCGTTACCGCCCTGGTCGAAGGCGGCTTGGTCGTCCGTACGGGCAGCACCGCCCACCACGTGGTGGTCGCGACCGAGGCGGACAGGCCGGCGGCGGGCGGAACGCGGCAGCGCCCCTCCCCTACTCCGGCGGACCGGAGCACCGCTCACGCAGGCGGCGCAGATACTCCACGTGCTGGTCGGCGTTCTCCTCGGACAGGATCCTGATCGCCTCGTCGGTCAGCGGCAGTGCCGCGGCGGGCTCCGCACCGGCCAGCAGGATCTCGGCCAGGTCCGTGAGAGCCCGTGCGGTGTTGTACGCCTCGCCGTTCGCCCGGAAGGCGGCGAGCGCGCGCCGCACATGTTGCTGGGCCTCGTCCAGCCGCCCGAGACCTCGCAGGGCCCGGCCCCGGTGGCGTTCCAGCAGAGCCCGGGCCCGGGGCACATCGGCCGCACCCTCGCCGTCGGGCCCGATGCCGTCGAGGACGGCCTCCGCCTCGTCGAAGCAGTCATACGCGTCGGCGAAGCGCCACTGCCGTAGTCGCAGCAGCCCCAGGAACTCGATGGCGGAGGCCAGCCCGCGGGTGTGACCCGCCGCCCGCTCGTCGCGTGCGGCCGCCGCCGCTTCCGCACCGGCCTCGTCCATGAGCTGCAACTCACCCAAGGTGTGGGCAAGTTGTGCGTGAAGAGCGCCTGCGGCCCGACTGCCGGGAACCTGCGCGTCGGCGACCGCCGTCCCGATCCGCAGGGCCGGGAGCACCGCCTCGTGGTGGCCCGCTTTGAGCTGGAGCGGCCACAGGGCGCGGCAGAGCGTCAGCACCGTGTCCGGCTTTCCGAACTCCTCGGCGGTCGCGACGGCTTCGACGAGGTTGGGCAGCTCGACGGCGAGACGCGCCACGGCGTCACCACGCCCGGCGTAGGCGCCGTCCGGGCCGTCGTCCAGGGCGTCCGGCACCCGCCAGCTCTCCGGAAGTGCGGCCCGCGCCGCCGTCACCGACAGCCGCAGGTAGTACTCCACGGCGCGGGTCGTGGCCGCCGAGCAGCCGGAGATGCCCTCCTGGCGGTACGCCGCTTCCTCGGCGTGGGCGCGTACGGACGGCCGGTAGCGGTAGCGCCCGTTGTCCGTGTGCTCCAGCAGCAGTACGTCGGCCAGCCCGCCGAGCAGTTCCTCGGCGGCGTCGACGTCGATGCCCGCGCCCCGGGCCGCCGCCTCCGCGTCGAAGGCAGGCCACTGCCGCAGCCCCATCAGGCGGTACAGCCGTGCCGCGTCCGGTCGCAACAGCCGGTAGGCGTCCTCCGCGGCCGTACGCACCGGGTCGCTGTCGCTCATGGTGAGACCTCCCGTCGGTTCGTCATGGGGCAGTGGGGTCGGCGGGGCCGCAGTGAGCAGGCCGGGATCGAGGAGCCGGGGTGCGGCGGCGCGCAGGGCGTACGGCGACCCGCCGCAGCGTGCCAGCACGGCGGGGAGCGCCGCACGGGCGGAACGCATGACCTGCTTGCCCACGATCTTGGCGAGCAGGCGCGCCGCGTCCCGGTCGCCGAGGGGTCCCACGGGCACCGGGAACGCGTCGAGACCGGAGAGCGGTCGCCGGGCCACGACCAGGGTGAGAACGGAGGGGGCGGAGGTGAGCAGCGGTGCGACCTGCGCGGCGGACCGGGCGTGGTCGAGGACGAGGAGCAGCTTGCGGTCCGCGACGACACGGTGGAAGGCGTCGATGCGCTCCGCCTCCGAGGGCGGGATCCGCTCGTCGCGCAGCCCGAGCCGGAGCAGCAGTTCTCGCAGGGCGCTGCCGGCGGTGTGGGCACTGCCGGCGCCCCGGCGGCCGAGGTCCACGTAGAGCTGCCCGTCCGGGAACAGGCTTTCCGCCCGCCAGCCCCAGTGCACGGCGAGGGCGCTGGTGCCCATGGAGTCGTCCCCGTACAGAACGGCGACCCGGGGGCGTCCGTCCGCCTTGCGGCCCGCCTCGCGGTCGAGCAGCTTCATCGCCCCCTTCCGGTCTGTGAAGAAGCGCACGGAAGCGGGCAGCCGGGGCCGCCCGATCGTTGCTCCCGTGGTCTGCACCGTGCGGGCGAACGCGCTCCAGGTTCGGGCCAGTTCGGGGTCGCTCCGCACGCTGTCGTGGATGATCCGCGCCACGGCGTCCCGTTCCTCGGGCCGGGTCGGCGCGGCGACCTCGCGTCCGGCCATCCGCCGCACCAGTCCGCCAGCGGACTCCCAGGCCCACTTGCCGGCCTCGCTCGCCACGCCCGATCCGACGGCGCCGAGGACCGCCGTGATGGCGGCCATCGATATGGGATCCAGCATGCGGTGCGCCCCCTGTTCCCGCCGGTTCGCCCGGTGCACCCCTCCCGGGCACCGCCACGACCGATCGCAAGGAGCAACGGTATCCGCTGGGCCTGCGCGCTGACGGGCTGCCAGGAGAACGGGGCAACCGTGCGGCCCCTTCCGGCCACGGTCCGGGATGCTGGTGCGGGAACGAACGAAACACACCGAAGGAGTACTCGTGAGTGATCCGCAGCCGTTCACGCTCATCCCGGGAGCTGCCGGTTCACCGGTCCTCCTGCACGTACCGCACGGGTCCCGCCGCATCCCCCGACAGGTGCGCGCAGGAATCACCTTGGACGATGCAGCCCTGGAGCGCGAGCTCGACCACATCACCGACGCCCATACCGCCGAACTGGCGGCCACGGCCACGGAGATCGCCGCGACCGCCCCGTGGCGCTTCGTCAACAACCTCTCCCGGCTGGTCGTCGACCCGGAACGCTTCCCGGACGAGCGGGAGGAGATGCTCGCCGTCGGCATGGGCGCCGTCTACACCCGCACCACCCACCGTGAACCTCTCCGCCCGCCGGAGGCGGACCCGGGTCCCCTGCTGGAGTCGTACTTCCACCCGTACGCCGACGCGATGACGGCGGCGGTCGAGTCGCGCCTCGCCGCCGCCGGCCGCGCGGTGATCATCGACGTCCACTCGTACCCGGCCGCACCCCTCCCCTACGAGCTGCACGGCACCGGCCCCCGCCCGCCCGTCTGCCTGGGCACCGACCCGTTCCACACCCCGCCGGAGCTCCTCGCGGCGGCGGAGGCGGCGTTCGGGGGCCGCGTCGGCCGCGGCGGCATCGGGCGCGACACCCCGTTCGCCGGTACGTACGTCCCTCTCCGGCACTACGGATCGGACCGCCGGGTCACCGCGCTGATGATCGAGATCCGCCGCGACACATACATGAGCGAGCCGGGCGGTCCTGCCGGGCCGGGGCTCGACGCACTGGCGGCGGCGTTGGCGGAGCTGGTGGGGGTGGTGGACGCGGGGTGATCGGCAGCTCGGACAGCAGAGGACCTCCCGTACGGCCGCCGACCGGCTACCCGATCTCCACCACCCGCGCCCACGCCGGAGGCCGGCGGGGGACGTAGTCCGGGTTGTCCTCGTCCCAGGAGCTGCGTCTGTGGTCCCTCGGGAACAGGCCGACGACCGTGCGGCAGGCCGGTTGCGCCGCGGGCCAGGGTGTCTGTCCGTCGGTCAGGACCACGATGGCGTCGGGGCGGGGATGGGACCGGAGCGCCTTGGCGAAGCCCGTACGCAGATCCGTGCCGCCACCTCCCACCAGCGGGATGCCCTCGGCCTGGCACAGCGGGTGCACGACCCGGGTCGCCGCGTCGCACGCGAGGACGGTGACCAGGTCGCGGCGGCCGCCCACCGCACGGGAGATGGCGGCGACCTCCAGGAGGGCGCTGCCCAGTTCGGCGTCGCTGACCGAGCCGGAGGTGTCGATGACGACGGAGACCCGGGGCGGTCTGCGGCGGAGGCTCGGCAGGACGACGCCGGGCAGTCCGGTGGAGCGTCGCGACGGGCGGCCGTAGGTGTAGTCCTCCCCCGCACCGGGCCCCGAGGCGGCCGAACGTACGGCGGCGCCCAGCAGGTCCCGCCAGGGCTGGGGCGGATGGAACGCCTCCTCCGCCCACCGCTTCCACCCCTTCGAGGCGTTCCCCGGCCGGCCCGTGATGCCCTGCGCCACCCGGAAGCGGACCGCGTCCTGTTCATGGGCGCTGAGCCCGTGCGCACCGTCGGGCCCCACGTCCCACTCCCTCTCCAGCCCGTCGGCGCCGCTTCCGCAGTCCAGCCAGGCGAGGTCCTGGGTGCGGGAGCCGAGGCGGAACTGGTACAGGTAGTCCTCCATGAGCTCGCCGGGCTGAAGGTGCAGCGTCGACGGGTGGACAGCGCCCTTCGGCCGGGCCAGGCCGGCGCCGTACACGTCGTCGTTGATCTCGCAGTCGGCGGCGATGTTCATCCGCAGCCGGTCGCCGGGCCCGGTCAGCCCGCGCTGCCGGGCGACCCGGTCGCTGCGGCCGTGGTGGTCGCGCAACAGGTGCGACACCTCGTGGACCCAGACCCCGGCCAACTCCTCGACGGGGGTACGGGCCACGAAGGCCGGCGAGACGTAGCACCGCCAGTACCGGTCGACGGCCATGGTCGGAACCTGCCGTGACTCCACGGTGTGCAGGGCGAACAGCGCGGTCGCCAGGTAGGGGCGGACCCGGGCTGCCTGGAGGCGGGCGGCGAAGAGTTTGTCCAGGTCGAGCGCGCTCGGCGCGTCCGTCGTCGTCATCGGCCCGCCGTCGCCTTCGCCTTCGCCGTGACCCGGGCCGCCGCCCGGTCCGCGCGCCCGGACAGGGACACGACGCCCGCGAGCTGTTCGATGGAGGGCGGTACGTCCCAGTCCTCCTGGCGCAGCGAGGCGAGGGTCGTCGCCGGGACGACCACCAGATCCGGGGCTCCGGACTCCAGCGCCCGGACGAGCAGCGCCCACGCGGCGTCCCAACGGGCCCTGTCCGGGCGGGTACGGACCGCCGCGACGACCCCGTCCAGCGCGGCCTGGCGGAGATCGCCGCGCTCGGGCAGAACGGCGCCCGCCGGGTCGGCGAGGAGGTCCTCGGGGTCCGGAAGGTCCATCCGGTCCAGGCTCGCCAGCAGCTCAAGCCCCGGGCCGTCCCCCACCGTTCCCCTGACCAGCAAGGACAGCACGTCCCTGGAGGATCCGGCGGCGGTCGCGAAGGCGATCAGGTTCAGCGTCATGTCCCAACTGCGCGGCGAGGGCCACGGGCCGCCCCGCCGTGTCTCCGTCGTGGGCAGCCGGTGGACGAGCGTGGGGCGGGCGGAGAGGAGCCCGCACACCGCGCGCCGGGCGAAGTCCACCGCTTCGGGCAGCTTTTCGGGGTCGAGGCGGGGCAGTGTCGCGCGGGGCCAGGTGCCGGCGAGGCCGCGTACGACGACCTCGTGGTCGTGGGTCCACTGGAGGTGGACGAAGCGGTTGGCGAGCGGCGGGCTCAGCTCCCAGCCGTCGGCCGCCGAGGAGCGCGGGTTGGCGGCGGCCACGATTCGCACGCCGGGCGGGAGTTGCAGCGCCCCGATCCGCCGTTCCAGTACGAGGCGGAGGAGCGCGGCCTGCACGGCGGGCGGTGCGGTGGAGAGCTCGTCGAGGAACAGCAGCCCGCGCCCGGACCGTACGAGGCGAACGGCCCAGTCCGGCGGGGCCATCGGCACTCCCTGTTCGGCGGGGTCGTCGCCGACGATGGGCAGCCCCGAGAAGTCGGACGGCTCGTGCACGCTGGCGATGACCGTGGTGAGCGGCAGGTCCAGGGAGGCGGCGAGCTGGGTGAGGGCCGCGGTCTTGCCGATCCCCGGCTCACCCCAGAGCAGCACGGGCAGGTCGGCGGAGACCGCCAGGGTCAGCGCCTCCAGTTGGGTGTCGGGGCGCGGCTCGGTGGTGGTGGCGCGGAGCAGGCTCATCAGCGCGTCGGCTACGGCGAGTTGGGAGGTGGGAGCGGAGTCCGTGGGCACGGGTGCGGGCGCGACGGACGGGGTGTTCGTGAGCATGGGTGATCACCTGAGGGTATGCGAGAGGGCGAATGAGCACGGGTACGTACGGCGGTGAGCGAGGGCGGTCACGGTGCTGGGCCCGTCAGGCCCGGCACACCGAGGTCAGCAGACGACTGTGTGGCGCGGGCGCCGGGCCCGGCGGGGACGGGGGTCGACGGGGCGGCGGGGGTCGGAGCGTCGGCGGATGGGACCGGGCCCGAGCAGGTCGGCCCGGAACAGTCCGTAGGAGATCCGCCGTTGCGCGGCGGCCTCCAGTTCGTCCCGCAGAGGACCGTTGCGCAGCACCGCCCCAGGACCGAGCAGCCCCTCGACGACGGCCAGCGCACCGGCGATGTCGCCGTGGTCGAGGCGTTCCCGCACACCGGTGAGGCAGTCCGGCCGCCGATGCGCCTCGTCGATGGCCCGGAGGCAGGGCAGCGGAGTACCGGTCAGCGCGACCAGCAGTTCTTCGCGGCGGACCTCGGCCGGATCGTGGTCCAGCGGGGCGAGAACCCCTTCGACCAGGCCGATCCGGTGCTGCTCTCCCCGGCATTCCACGAGGCGTGACGCTCCCGCCCGGTCACCGCCACCCGGACGAGCCGGTGCCGGAGCAGGCGACGGTAGATCTGGCACGAGGGCCCGAGCCACCAGCGGGTGCAGCTGACCGGCCTCGATCGCCCCGGTACGGAGCAGGTCGAGGTCGGGCAGCACCCAGGTAGCCGCGTCGGGCAGCACCGGTGGTGTGGACGCGCCCGGGTCCGGTGCCGCCTCGGCGACCCGTGCGACAGGCGTACCCCGACCGTCCGCGCCGGCCTCCAGTTCCAGGAGAAGCCGGCGTCGGCCACCCAGCCGCACGCTGACCGCTCTGCCCGGCCCCGGCCCCTCGGCGCGGAGCAGGATCGCCGCTTCCGCCGCCCAACGGTCGACGGCGCAGCGTCGGTCCGGCGGGACGGCGGCCCACAGCTCCGGGTCGGCCGCCTCGGCGGCACGGGTGGACAGCAGGTCGTCGAGGCCCGAACGGATCCGTAGCTCATCGGCCCTGCGCGCGTCCCACAGGTGACGGTGCAGATCGAGGCGGAAGCGCCGGTTCGGGCGCGGATGAGGGTGACGGCGGGCGGCGGGCTCGGTGTGCGACCCGTCCCACAGTGCGAGGCTGATCCGCTGCCCGGCGTCCGCCCAGGCGGGCGGGGTCCGGACGACCAGGTGCAGGGGGCCCGGTCCGTCGCGCTCCGGTGGGTCGTAGCGGGCCAGTTCGATCGTCAGCCCCGGGCGCAGCAGCCCGTGCGGGGCGATCCTCGGCATGTGCCAGCGCAGCAGGTCGGGAGCCAGCCGGCGAAGGTCCGCCCGGATGCGGGCGGCGAGTTCCCTGCCGTGGCTGCGCACCACGGACCGGAGGCGGAAATCGATATCGACGCCTGCCGCGGCGCACGCTCCTGCCCAGTCCCCGGCCTCACGGCGGGCGGTCGCAGTCTCGATCATCGGGGCCGGCACGGCGAACTCGCGCACGCGCGGCCAGAAGGACGGGGAGGACAAGGGGGACGGGTAGGAATCCCGGTTCGCGGTCGCAGTGAGCATCAGCACTCACCTTGCGCGGACGGGTCCCCCAATCTGTTCATGGAGTGAGTCATCGCGGGGAGCTTAGCTCCGGTCACCGGGATCCGCCAGAGCTTTGCTCTCCGGCGGATCTTCGCCAAGACGCCTGCCGGGACGCCGCGTTGTCAGAGCTCATTCGCCCTGCGGGCCGCCGCACACCACGCGCCTTCTGATCAGCGAGAACCCACTGCCTCCGGACGCCCGGAAGAACGAGGATGCCTGGTGAACGATCGCGGGCAATCAACTCAAGAAGACCGTGAACGACACCCTGGGCCGCGCGTCGGACGGTAACGCCCTCGCCGCCTTCGGCACCCGGCTCACCGCATGGCCAGGCCCGCTGCTGTCCGGGACCGCGTGCCTCGGTACCGGCGCGCGTCTCAGCGCAACGCGCTCATCCCCTGCCACTCGGTCCACGAGACGTTCCACGCGCCGAAGCCGTTCCCGGGCGCGACCACGCCCTTGGTGTCCTTGCCGGTGATCTCGAACGGGTCGCCGGGTCGCACCTGACCGTAGAACCAGGCCGCGTCCGCGTCGCTCATCCCTATGCACCCGGAACTGCGGTTGGCCCTGCCGAGATGGCGGGCGTTCCACGGGGCGGCGTGCGCGTACATGCCCGACCAGGTCAACCGCATCGAGTGGTCGACCATCTTGTCGTAGGCGTCGGCGAGGCCCACGGTCTCGGAGTTCATGTTGATCGTGCCCTCCTTGGCCATGAGCACGGCGGTTCCCCGCCAGGATCGTTTGTCGCCGCCGGGCGTGCCGCCGGAGACCGGGATCCGGCGGACCGTACTTCCGTCCCGTACGAGGGAGAGCCGATGGCGGTCGAGGTCGACCTCGACGATCTGCCGGTCGCCGATGGTGAAGGACGTCGTGTAGTCACGTACGAACCAGCCGCCGTCCGCTCCCGAGTCGGTGCCGTTCAACTCGGCGTGCAGCCTGACCTCGGTCCCCGGCTTCCAGTACGTCCGGGGCCGCCAGTCCACCCGGTCCCGGCCCGACCAGTCGCGTATCCAGCCCCAGGAGCCCTCGGTGCCGTTCGAGGTGGTGACCTTGAGCTGCTGCTCGACCTCGGCCCGGTTCCTGACCGGGTTGTCGAATACCAGGGAGATCGGCTGGGCGACGCCGACGGTGGTGCCGGCGCCCGGCCTCCAGTCGACCTTGTTGACCTTGTCCGCCTTCGCCGTGGTGAATCCCGCCCGGGCGCTCCGGGCGGTCCCGCCCACGCTCCGGGTCCCCGCCGTCACCTCGTACGCCGTACCGGGTACGGACTTGCGGTCGGAGACCCAGGACCGGCCGTCGGCGGCGACCTTCCCGGCGAGCCGGCGGCCCTCGGCGTCGGTGACGGTCACCGAGGTGAGGCTGCCGCCCGAGACCGTGACCCGTACGGGCTCACCGGCCTGGATCTGCTTGCCCGCGGGAGTGACGGAGACCGTGACGGGGCGGTCGTCGGGGCTCGGCGTCACCTCGGCGACCGGGGCGCCGGGAGGGGCGCTCGACGAGCAGGCTGAGAGCGGTGCCAGCAGGGCGGCCGCGACGGCGGCCCGGACGCGGGCACGGATGCGTACGGGTGTGCGTGACGAGCGGGACAACAGGACCTCCGGGAGAGCCGCGAGAGAGCCGGACGAGTCGGCGATGCTGCGACTGTAGAGCCGGAAAAGCCGAGGTCAGGCCCTATGGAGCGATGTGACGGCGACTGGTGAGGAACGGTCATGGTCCGGTCACATTCGGCGGTCGGAGCGGTCATGAAGCGCTGTGAGCATCCTCTGCATCCCCGCGAAACGTCCGGGGAGCCGTCCCCGCGACAGGGTCCGGGGAGAAGGAGAGGCCAGACCGTGTCAGCGCTGCTCTTGCCGTCGTCGTCCAGCCCCGTGCCCCGAGCACGGAACGGGGACGTGGCCCTGGGAACCATCACCCCGAAGACCTACCGCGGCTTTCTCGCGTCCCCCGAAGGCCAGGCCCTCGGCGCCGGCTTCCTCCAGTGCCCGTCCTGGGCCGGCGTCAAGGAGGGATGGGACTCCCAACTGATCGGCTGGGGGCCGGATCCGGAGGCGGGCGGACTGACGGGCGTGGCCCTGGTGCTGCTGCGGCCGTTCCCCGGTACGCGCAAGTACTTCGCGTACCTCCCCGAAGGGCCCGTCGCCGACTGGAGCGACCCCGACGTCGACGACTGGCTCGATCCGCTCCTGGGGCACCTGCGCCGCGCGGGCGCCTTCGCCGTGCGCATCGGCCCGTCGCCCGCCTACCGGCGCTGGGACGCCGCCCGGCTCAAGCCGCTCACCGGCCCGGGCCGACGCCTCGGCGACGTCCTGGCCAGCGAGGTCGACCCCCTCGGCTCCGCCGTCGCCGACCGGCTGCGGGTCAGGGGCTGGCGCCGCTGCGGTGGCGACGGGCCCGGGCAGGGCGGGGACGCCCAGCCCCGCCACGTCTTCCGGGTGCCGCTCGCCGGACGCACCACGGACGACGTGTGGGCCGGGCTCAACCAGGAGTGGCGACGCAATGTGCGCCGGGCCCGGAAGGAGGGCGTGGAGGTGGTGGTCGGCAGTGCGGCGGACCTTCCCGAGTTCTGCCGACTGCTCGCCATCACCGAGCGACGCGACGGATTCCGCCTCGGTCGCTCGCTCGCCTACTACGAGCGCCAGTACGCCGCGCTCAACGCGGAGGAACCGGGTCGGATGAAGCTGTATCTGGCCCGTCACCGGGGCGAGATCCTGGCCGCCCACACGCTGATCACCGTGGGCCGCCGCGCCTGGTACCAGACGGGCGCATCCGCCGACCACCGCCGCGAGGTCCGCCCCTCCAACGCCCTTCAATGGCGGATGCTGCTGGATGCCCACGCCCTCGGGGCGGACGTCTACGACATGCGCGGGGTAGCCTCCACTCTCGATCCGGAAGAACGTGGTTACGGATTGCTGCGGTGGAAGCTCGGCACCGGTGGGCAGGTCGTCGAGACGTTGGGGGAATGGGAGAGGCCATTGGGGGGCAGCGCCAACCTCGCGCTTCACCGTGCCTTCCAGGCGTATCTGAACCGCCGATGAAGATGAAGATGAAGCAGACATCCCCGACGACGCACACCGCCGCGGACCGTCCGGAAGGCGAGGGTGCGGTCTCCGCTCCGCGCGGCAGTGCTGTCATGGCCGCCGGATCCGTCGTCTCCCGCGCCACCGGTTTCGCCCGTTCCGCCGTGGTCGCGGCGGCCCTGGGCACCATCGGGCCGAGCGCCGACGGCTACGCGGTCGGCAACGCCCTGCCCACCATCGTCTACATGCTGCTGCTGGGCGGCGCGCTGAACGCCGTCTTCGTTCCCGAGCTGGTCCGGGCCGCGAAGGAACACCCCGACGCAGGGGCCGCGTACACCGACCGGCTCGTCACCGTCTGCGTCGTCGCCCTGCTGGTCATCACCGCGACCGCGGTGTGGGCCGCCCCCACGATCGTCGACGTGTACACCGACTACACCGGCCGGCAGGCGGCCATGACCGTTGCGCTGGCCCGCTACTGCCTGCCCCAGATCTTCTTCCTGGGACTGTTCACGCTGCTCGGCCAGATACTCAACGCACGGGGCCGGTTCGGCGCGATGATGTGGGCGCCGGCCCTGAACAACATCGTCGTCATGGCCGTCTTCGGCCTGTACCTGGCCCTGTCCCTGGGTGGCGGGGACACCCTCACCCCGACCGGGACCGCCCTGCTCGGCTGGGGCACGACCGCGGGCATCGCCGTCCAGGCACTCGCCCTCGTCCCGGCCCTGCGGGCCGCCCGCTTCCGCTGGCGGCCCCGCCTCGCCCGACGCGACAGCGGACTGACCCGCCCCCTGCGAGCGGCCGGCTGGCTGGTGCTGCTTGTCCTCGCGAACCAGGCCGCCTACTGGGTCACCACGCGGCTCGCCACGGACGCCGGCCTCGACGGCGGACCCGGATTCGGCGCCTACAACAACGCCTACGCCCTGTGGGTCGTACCGCACGGCATCATCACCGTGTCCGTGGTGACCGCGCTCCTGCCACGGATGAGTGCGGCGGCGGCCGACGGGGACACCACCGGGCTGCGGAACGACGTCTCCCACGCTCTGCGGGTCTGCGCGGCCGCCGTCGTACCCGCCGCCTGCGCGCTGCTCGCCCTCGCCGGGCCGGTGACGTCCCTCGTCTTCGGATACGGCAGGACCAGCGCCGCCGACACGGCCGCCCTGGCCGGAATCCTGATGGCCTTCGCACCGGGACTGATCGCCCTGTCGGGCCAGTACGTCCTGTCCCGCGCCTTCTACGCGCTCTCCGACACCCGCACGCCGTTCCTGCTCAACCTGGTGATCGTCGTCCTCAACGCGGGCCTGTCCCTGACCGCCGCGCACGTGCTGCCGGCCCGTTGGGCCGTCACGGGCATGGCAGCGGCCTACTCACTGGCTCTGTGCGCGGGCTGGGCGCTGACCGGCAGGGTGCTGAGCCGTCGGCTCGACGTCGTACGTCCGCTGCGGCGGTCGTCCTCCGCGGCCGCCCACGCACGCCTGCTGCTCGCCGCCGTCCCCGCCACCGCCCTCGGCCACCTCGCGGCCCTCGGCGCCGCACGGGCGGGAGCCCTGGCCGCCACCGTCGCCGGCGCGGCCGCCGTAGTCCTCACCTTCGCCCTGCTCGCCCGTCCGCTGCGGCTCGCCGAACTGAACGCTCTGCTCCTGCGTGTACACAGTCGGCGGACCCGGACCCGGACCCGGCCCTGACCACCACCATCACCACACCGAGGGAGAACAACCGATGCCCCGCGTGCTCCTCGTCGAGGACGACCCCTTCGTACGCGAGGGGGTCCAGCTCGGTCTGCGCCGCCGCGGCCACGACGTACGAGCAGCCGAGACCGGCGAGGACGGCCTCGCCGCCCTGGCCGAATTCCGCCCCGACTTGCTGCTGCTGGACCTGATGCTGCCAGGAATGACCGGCGTCCAGGTCTGCCGGCAGGTCCGCGAGCACAGCCAGCTGCCGATCATCATGCTCACCGCGCGCGGCGACGACTTCGACGTGGTCATCGGCCTGGAGGCCGGCGCCGACGACTACATCGTCAAGCCCGCCAGGCCCGAGGTGATCGACGCCCGGATCCGGGCCGTGCTGCGCCGCATGGACGACGGCTCCACGGGCCGCCCGGCCATCGAGGTCTACGGCGACCTCACCATCGACCGGGTCGGTCTGACCGTCTCCAAAGCGGGCCGGCTTCTGACGCTCGCTCCCTCGGAGCTCAGGCTGCTCCTGCACCTGTCCGCCGCCCCCGAGCAGGTGTTCAGCAGGCAGCAGCTCCTGGAGAACGTCTGGGAACACACCTTCCACGCCGACGGCCGGCTGGTCGACGCCTGTGTCGCCCGGCTGCGCGGCAAGATCGAGAACGAGGTCGGCAGCCCGCGTTACGTCCAGACGCTGCGGGGCTTCGGCTACCGCTTCGGTCCGCTGTGATCGCCACCCCCCGGCCCGGCCGCCCGCGCAGTGGCGGGAACGGAGGGCAGGACGGCGCGGGTTCGGCCGCGAGCACCCGCGGGCGCTCGCGGGCCAGAGCGTTCGGCCTGCGTACCCGACTGCTGGCCGCCTTCCTGCTGGTCGCCGTGGTGAGCGCCGGCACGACGTCCGCGCTGACCTACCGCGAGGCCCGCAACGCGCTGCTGAAGACCGCCCAGGACACGGCGGTCTCGACGTTCCGCGACCAGGTCCAGCGGACGGGCTGGGGGCTGCCCGTTCAGGAGGAGGGGCTGGAGGAAGTCCTGCGCGACCTCGCCCGCACGGGTAAACCGCGCCCCTGGGTGGTGTTCGCCGAGTACGGCTCCCTCCGCGCGTCCTCGGGCGAGAACCCGGTCTCCACCGTCATCACCCCCGATCTGCGGCGGGCCGCGACGGCCGACCGGTACGGGAGCTTCGAGCGGGTCGTCAAGGACGGCGTCCCCTACCTGACCATCGGCATGCCCACGGTCTTCAGAACCGGCCCGGACAGCGTGCTGCCCACCGGACTCGTCCTGTACGCCGTCATGCGGATGACCGACGAGCAGGTCAACGTCGACGCCCTGCTCGTCGCCGCCCGGAACGGCGCCCTGCCCGGCCTCGCCATCGCGCTCGTACCCGGTCTGATCGCCGCGCGCAGTGTGCTGCGTCCGGTGCGGGAGCTGCGCCGCGCGGCCAGGAGCATGGGCAGCGGCAGGCTCGACACCCGGATACCGGTACGCGGCAACGACGAACTGGCCGATCTGGCGGACACCTTCAACGAATCGGCGGGACAACTGGAGCGGTCCGTCGGCGAACTGCGCGACGCCGAGGCACGGGCGCGCCGCTTCGCCTCCGACGTCTCGCACGAACTGCGCACCCCCCTGGCCGGGATGCTCGCCGTCACCGAGGTCCTCGATCAGGACGCGGACCGTCTGGACGCCGACACCGCCCAGGCGGTCCGGCTGGTCAGCGCGGAGACCGGAAAGCTCGCCGTACTCGTCGAGGACCTGATGGAGATATCCCGCTTCGACGCCCGCGCGGCCGAGTTGAACTCCGACGAGATCGACGTCGCCGAGGCCATCCGCAAGTCCCTCCAGACCCGGCGCTGGTCGAACGACGACCGGATCCACGCCGAGCTCCCCACCGGTATCCGGGCCCGGCTCGACCCGCGCCGCTACGACATCGTGGTCGCCAACCTCGTCGGCAACGCCCTGCGGCACGGCGGCGCGCCGGTCACCGTGCGCCTGCGCACGGAGGCGAGTTCCTCCGGCACACAGGTGCTCATCACCGAGGTCGCGGACTGCGGCCCCGGCATCCCCTCGGCCTCGCTGCCGCACATCTTCGACCGCTTCTACAAGGCCGACGCGGCCCGTACCCGATCGCCGGGCAGCGGCCTGGGGCTGGCGATCACCCTGGAGAACGTGCGTCTGCACGGTGGAACGGTCCGCGCGGGGAACCTGCCCGGCGGTGGTGCCGTCTTCACCGTCGAGATACCGCTCCGGGTCGAGGAGGCCGACAGATGAGGCGTGCGTGGTGGCGCGGACTCGTGGTGGGCGTGCTCGTCACGGTCGGCGCGCCTCTGGCCGGCGGCTGCGGGATCCAGGCGTCCGATGTCGTCGAGGCGGGCGGACCCGCGACCGTCGACGCCTTCCTCAACCGTGACGACGACATGCTGCTCTTCTTCCGTTCCCCCGACGGCGGGTTGAGTCCCGTGATCCGGGCGGTCAGGCCCTCGGCCGGGTTCGGTGACGAGTATGTCGAGCTGGGCTCCGGCGACCGGGACCCCACGGGACCGGCGGGCCCCGCGCCCACGGAGAAGGTCGTCCTGGCGCTGCTCTCCGGCCCTGGAGGGACAGACCGGGCCGCCGGCCTGACCACCGCGCTTCCCGCTGTCCGCGAGGGCACAACCGTAGCGGTCGAGGTCTCGTCGGACGGCGGGATCGCGGTTCGCCTGCCCCTGGCCGTGCGGGGACTGAACGCCACGGCCCTACATCAGTTGACCTGCACGATCGCCTACAACGAGGCCACCGACGGCCGGGGAGTCGTGACGCTGACGGGACGGGACGGGGTGAAGAGGTCCGGCACCTGCCAACTCGCCCCCGGCAGAGCCGGCTGAGAACGGTTCCTCGGCCGGAAGCCGCGCCGCGGCGCCCCGCGTAGGGCGAGGTTCCGGACCCGTACCGTCCTGCTAGGGCCTGTCGCCAAACTGCCGTCGCCGCCCGGCAGGCGGCAGTTTGACGACAAGCCCTACGGGTCCGGGACGCGCCCTCGCTCAGAAGAAGACTCCGCACCTCAGCAGTACGTTCGCGTACGGCCGGGCCTCCCCCGTCCGTACGACCAGGCGGGCCGCCGCCGTGGCGGCCTTGAGCTCGTCGTGCGGGACCACTTCCAGCCAGGGGAAGTGACCGTCCAGGAGCGCCGCGGCCTCCGGGTTGGCCTCACGGATCTCCTGGGCGGCCGTCGCTCCTTCCACGACCAGCTCGTCGAGCAGGCCGTCCAGCACCTCGGCGAACGACGGGGTCCCGGCGCGGAAGGCCAGGTCGATCACGCGGGGGCCGGGTGGGATAGGCATGCCGGCGTCGCAGACCAGGACACCGTCGCCATGGCCGAGTTCGGCGATCGCGCCCGCCAGGTGGCGGTTGAGGATGCCCGACTTCTTCACAGCGCGTCGACCTCCTCCAGCGTCGGGAACGACTCCTGCGCGCCCCGCGCCGTGACCGCCGCCGCACCCACCCTGACCGCGAAGGCCGCCGCCTCCCTCAGGTCGTCGCCCCGGCCCAGCCGCCAGGCCAGGGCAGCCGTGAAGGCGTCCCCGGCGCCGGTCGTGTCGAGGGCCTCGACCTTCGGGCTGACCAGGTGGTCCAGGGATTCCGTACGGCTGTCCGCCACCAGGGCCCCGGCCGCGCCCAGGGTGATGACGACCGAGCGCGGGCCGAGCGCGAGCAGGGCCGGCGCCCAGTCGTGCGGGGTCTCCCCCGCCTCGTCGCCGAGGATGTACCGCGCCTCGTGCTCGTTGACCACCAGCGGATCGCAGGCGGCGAGCACCTCCTCGGGGAGCGGGGCGGGCGGGGACGGGTTGAGGACGAGCCGGGTGTCCGGCCCCCGGCCGCGTACCGTCTCGGCCACTGTGGCGAGCGGGATCTCCAGCTGTACGGAGATGACCCGGGCGGCGGCCAGCAGCGGGGCCGCCGCCCGGACGTCCTCGGGGGTGAGGCGGCTGTTGGCTCCCGGGGAGACCACGATGCTGTTGTCGCCCGAGGGGTCGACGGTGATCAGGGCGACACCGGTGGGGGCCCCGCCCACCAGGACGCCGTCCGTGTCCACGCCCGCCGCGCGCTGGGTCTCCAGCAGGAGGCGTCCGTGGTCGTCGTCGCCGACCCGGGCGAGGAGGGCGGTTCTGGCGCCGAGGCGGGCGGCGGCCAGCGACTGGTTGGCGCCCTTGCCGCCGGGGTGGACGGCGAGGTCGGAGCCGAGGACCGTCTCGCCGGGTGCGGGGCGGCGCTCGACGCCGATCACCAGGTCGGCGTTGGCCGACCCGACGACCAGCAGGTCGTACCGGTCGTCGGGGGCGTTGTCGTGCATGTGCGTGCTTCCTGCTTTCGTCGGTCCGGGGTCGACAGGCCGGTTCACCGGCCGGGTTCAATCAGGCCGGTTCACAAGCCTGGTTCAACAGGCCGGTTCACAAGCCTGCTTCAACAGGCCGGTTCACAAGCCTGCTTCAACAGGCCGGTTCACAAGCCTGGTTCAACAGGCCGGTTCACGAGCCTGGCGCAAGGCCGGTTCACAAGCCGGGTGGCGGTCAGGAGAAGTCGGCGACGTTCTCCCGGGTGACCACCTTGACCGGCACCTTCACCGTGCTCTCGACCTTCTCGTCCTTCGCGGCCCTCACGGCATTCTGCACCGCGATCTTCCCCAGTTCGGCGGGCTGTTGGGCCACCGACGCGTAGAGCGTTCCGGCCTCGACCGCCTTCAGGCCGTCCGGGGTTCCGTCGAAGCCGACGACCGAGACGGACTTCCCGGCCTTGCCGCCGAGTGCCTTGGCCGCGCCGAGCGCCATCTCGTCGTTCTCGGCGAAGACGCCGGTGACGCCGGGGTGCGACTGGATGAGGTTGGTCATGACGTCGAGGCCCTTGGTGCGGTCGAAGTCCGCGGGCTGCTTGGCGACCACCTTGATGCCCGGGTACTCCTTGAGTCCCTCGGCGAAACCGGCCCCGCGCTCACGGCTGGCGGAGGTGCCCGCCGTGCCCTGGAGGATGACGATGCTGCCCTTGCCGCCGAGCTTGTCGGCCAGCGCGTCGGCGGCGAGCTTGCCGCCCGCCACGTTGTCCGAGGCGACGAGCGTCGCGGTCTCCGCCTTGTTGACGCCCCGGTCGGCGGCGATCACGGGGATGTCCGCCTTGTTGGCGCTGCGGACGCCCGGTCCGACCGCGTCCGAGTCCACCGGGTTGACGATGATCGAGGAGACGCCGGAACTGGTGAAGTTCTGGAGCTGGTTGGCCTGCTGGGAGGCGTCGTTCTGGGCGTCGGTGACGGTCAGGTCGATGCCCGCCTTCTCCGCCTCCGCCTGTGCGCCTTCCTTCATCTGCACGAAGAAGGGGTTATTGAGCGTGGAGAGGGACATGCCGACCTTCGTCGTGCCGCCGGACGAGCCGGAGTTGAAGAAGGAGACCGCGCCGACGACGACGGCGACGCAGAGTGCCGCGCCGGCCAGCTTGAACGCTCCCTTGCGGCCTGCCCCCGGTGCGCCGGGGGCGGTGCCCGCGGAGGAGGCCGCTCCCGAACCGGCCTTGCGGCGCAGGGTGTCCAGCAGGACGGCGAGCGCGATGACGACGCCGATGACGACCTGCTGCCAGAACGCCGACACGGAGAGGAGGTTGAGCCCGTTGCGGAGGACGGCGAGGATGAGCGCGCCGATCAGGGTGCCGGACGCCTTGCCGACACCGCCGGCCAGGCTCGCCCCACCGATGACGACCGCGGCGATGGCGTCGAGTTCGTAGCCCTGGGCGGCCTGCGGTTGGGCGGAGACGAGGCGCGAAGCCAGGACGATGCCCGCGACGGCGGCGAAGAGGCCGGACAGCGCGTAGATGACGATCTTCTGGCGCTTGACGCGGAGCCCGGAGAGCCGGGCCGCTTCCTCGTTGCCGCCGATCGCGTACATCGAGCGGCCGATGAAGGTGCGGCCGAGGATCAGTGCGGTGATCAGGCCCATCGCGATCATCACGAGGACCGGTACGGGGAGCCACCCGCCGAGGGTGTCGCCGAGCACCGAGACGGAGTCGGGGAAGGCGATCGGGCTGCCCTGCGAGATGACGAGGGAGAGGCCGCGGGCGATCGAGAGCATCGCCAACGTCGCGATGAACGGCGGGAGTTTGCCGTACGAGACGAGGGCTCCGTTCACGAAGCCGCAGGCGATGCCCGTGAGAATCGCGAGCACGACGGCCAGGACGACCGGCACGCCGGCCGAGGTCGCTGACCAGGCGAGGACCGTCGCGGACAGGGCCGCCACCGAACCGACGGACAGGTCGATGCCCGCCGAGACGATGACGAAGGTGACACCGAACGCGAGGATGGCGGTGACGGCCGCCTGGACGCCGACGTTCAGCAGGTTCTGGGTGGTCAGGAAGTCGCCGGAGAGCAGCGACATCGCCACCACCAGGACGACCAGGGCGCTGAGCGCGCCGTTGTCGAGCAGGACGCGGCGTATCACGGAGACTCCGCCGCCCGTTCCCGCGTCACTCTTGGCTGTCTCAGTGGCCACGGGGGCCCTCCTCTTCCTTCTTCGGTGCGGGGTGTTCGGTGGGGATGGGCCCCTGGGCCGCGGCCGGGGTGCCGACGGCGAGGGCCATGACGGCGTCCTGCGTGGCCTCGTCGGCGGGGAGTTCCCCGGCGATGCGGCCCTGGGCCATGACGAGCACCCGGTCGCTCATGCCGAGGACCTCCGGCAGATCGCTGGAGATCATCAGGACGGCGTGCCCGGAGGCGGTCAGTTCGTTGATGAGCTGGTAGATCTCGACCTTGGCGCCGACGTCGATGCCCCGGGTGGGTTCGTCGAGGATGAGGACCCGGGTGTCGGCCAGCAGCCACTTGCCGATGACGACCTTCTGCTGGTTGCCGCCGGAGAGGGTGCGCACATGCTGGCCGAGGCCGGACATGCGGACGCCGAGCTGCTGGGCGATGCGGGCGGCGGCCGTGCGCTGCCCCTTGAGGTCCACGAGGCCGGAGCGGGTCGCGGAGCGCAGGGTGACCAGACCCAGGTTCTCCTGCACGGAGGCGTCGAGGACCAGGCCCTGGCCCTTGCGGTCCTCCGGTACGAGTCCGATGCCGGCGCCCATCGCGGCGGGCACGTCGTGCCGGGCGAGGCGCTCGCCGCGTACGTCGACGGTGCCCGCGTCGTACGGGTCGGCCCCGAAGACGGCACGCGCCACCTCCGTGCGCCCGGCGCCGACGAGTCCGGCGAGGCCGACGACCTCGCCGGCGTGCACGTCGAAGCTGATGTCGTGGAAGACGCCGTCGCGGGTGAGTCCGCGCACCGACAGCAATGCGTCGCCGGTGTCGGGGCGTTCACGCGGATACTGCTGTTCGATGCTGCGGCCGACCATGAGCTGGACGAGTTCGTCCTCGGGGGTCGACGCCGGGACCTGGTCGATGCTGCGGCCGTCGCGGAGGACGGTGACGCGGTCGCCGAGTGCGGCGATCTCCTCCAGGTGGTGGGTGATGAAGACGATCCCGACGCCGTCCTCACGGAGTTGGCGGACGATCGCGAAGAGTTTGTCGACCTCCTCGGAGGTGAGCACGGCGGTCGGCTCGTCCATGATCAGGACACGGGCCTCCAGGCTGAGCGCCTTGGCGATCTCCACCATCTGGAGCCGGGCGATGCCCAGTTCACGGACCTTGGCGTCGGGTCGCACGTTGACGCCGACCCGGCGCAGCAGCTTCTCCGCGTCCTCGCGCATCCGGCGGTGGTCGACGAGCCCGTAGCGGCGCGGCTGTCGGCCCAGGAAGATGTTCTCGGCGACGGTGAGGTCGGGTACGAGGTTGAACTCCTGGTAGATGGTGGCGATCCCGAGCCGCTCGGCGTCCTGCGCGCCCTCGATGCGCACCTCACGCCCTTCGGCCAGGATGCGGCCGTGGTCGGGGCGGTAGGCGCCGGAGAGCATCTTGATGAGGGTGCTCTTCCCCGCGCCGTTCTCGCCGAGCAGGACGTGCACCTCGCCTCTGCGGAGGTCGAAGTCGACGTTGTCGAGCGCCACCACGCCGGGGAAGGTCTTGCGCAGACCCTCGATGCGCAGCAACTCGTCTGGTGAGGTCACCAGTTGCTTGTCCGGTGCGGTCACCGGTCGCTCCTCTGGTTCGATGCGGCCCCGCCGCACGAGCGGCGTACGACGAGACGGGCGGGCAGGGTGACGGACTGCGGGGTCCGCCCTTCGATCAGGTCCGCCAGCGCGCGCACGGCGGCCCGCGCCAGGTCGGCGGTCGGCTGGGCGATGGCGGTGATCGGCGGATCCGTGTGGACGAACCACGGGATGTCGTCGAAGGCGGCGAGCGCGATGTCGTCGGGGACCCGCAGTCCTCGGGCCCGGATCGCGTCCAGCGCTCCGAGGGCCATCAGGTTGTCGGCGGCGAACACGACCTCGGGCGGCTCGCCCAGGGCGAGGAATCCCTCGGTGACCCGGCGGCCGCTGGCCGCCTGGAAGTCGCCCTGGCCGATATAGGCGTCGGGCAGGGCGAGCCCGAGCTCGCGCATCGCGTCCCGGAAGGCCTCGACGCGCTCGTTGCCGGTGGTGGTGGCGGCGGGCCCGGCGATGATGGCGAGCCGGCGGTGGCCGAGGCCGTGCAGATGCGCGACGAGATCCTTGACCGCGCCCGTACCGTCGGCCCGGACGACGGGGACGTCGATGCCGGGGATCCAGCGGTCGACGAAGACCATCGGGGTGCCGCTCAGGGCGACGTCCCGCATCAGCGGGGAGCCTCCGTCGGCGGGCGAGACGAGGAGCCCGTCGATCCTGCGGTCGATGAGCGTGCGGATGTGGTGGTCCTGGAGCTCGGGCCGCTCGTCGGCGTTGCCGATGATGACGCTGTAGCCGAGCGCGCGGGCCTCCTCCTCGACGAAGCGGGCCAGCTCGGTGAAGTACGGGTTGAGCACATCACTGATGACCAGGCCGAGCGTGCGGGTCTGCGCGGTGCGCAGCGAGCGGGCGACCGCGTTGGGCCGGTAGCCGAGCGCCTCGACGGCGGCGATGACGCGGGTACGCGCCTCTTCGCTGACGGACGGATGGCTGTTCAGCACACGCGACACCGTGGCGACGGACACACCCGCCTCGGCCGCGACATCCTTGATGCCCGCCATGTCCGGACCACCTCCTTGTGGTTTCCGTACACCTCGAAACCCTTGCGCCGACCGGCGGTGGACCAGCCGCTCTGCGCCATGGAATCGATTACACGAACGATTGGAATCGATTACATGACCAAAAACAAGCCCCCCTCCCGCGTCCGAGACCGGATCGTGACGGGAGGGGGGAGACGCGGGGCCCTCGGCCGGACAGCTCAGTGACCGCGGCCGAGAGTGATCGAGTCCTTGTCGGGGTTGTCCACTCCTCCGTCGGGGAAACGGCTCACCGCTCTCAGGTCGGCAGCACGTACCCGCAGGCCTGGACTCGCTTACGGAAAGTGGGCAGGTCGTCGGGGCGTACGGCGAGGTGGAGTTCGCCCAGCGGCGTGCACAGGCCGCGGAGTCGGCGGTCGCCGGCAAGAAGCAGGCTCAGCGCGCGGTCGGCGCATTCGATCAGGTGGACAGGGCCCCGGTCGGTGACTTTGCCGGTGTGCGCCTCGACGTCGGCGAGGAAAGTGGACACCGTGTCGGGCAGGGCATGGTCGTTGCGGTCGGTGAGGAATGCGCGCAGCTCGCGCAGGGTGCGGCCAGCGCCAAGAGCGGCGAGCAGTGAGCCGGTGCTGAGCTGCCAGACTCGGTCGGCGGTCTGCGCGGCGTAGGCCCGAAGCAGCAAGGTGTCGGCGGTCGTCAGGCCGTCGGGGGCCACGATGTCGAAATTGCCGAGGACCTTGACACGTCGGACGTCAGCGGCGTCGTGCGTGCGAACTGAGGGGAGGTAGACGTCGGCGGCACCGGCGGCGTAGGCACCGAGGGGGTTGAGGCGCAGGGCGAGCAGGCCGTCGTAGCGGGTGAGGCAGTCGAGATGGTCGGCGCCCCACCGGTGGTGGTAGTCGGCGCGGGCCCCGGCGGGCGCGGTGTGCCGGATGTCGATCAGGCCGAGGGTGGCGGCGTACTCGAAGAGGACGGCCAAGGTGTAACGGCCCTGGAGGAGGGACCAGTCGCCGTATCCCGCGTAGCCCATGCTGCCGTGTTCCGGGTCCACCAGGTACAGCCGCCACCGGGCGCGCTCGCTGCGGGCGACGGCGAAGTCGTTCCGCTCGGCGCGCACCCGGTCGAAGAAGTCGTCCACGTCCTCCCAGACGCCCGCTGCCGCGGTGGCCAGGGTCGCGGCGACGGCCTGTCGACGTGGCTTGACGGCGGTCAGGACGTTCGCCGCGCGCTGCCCTTTGATCTCCTCGCAGCGGGAGAACTCGTCGAGGACACCCCGCGTGATCCATTTCTGCGAGAGATGGCGGATCGTGTCGTGAGCGGTCCCGGTGAGCGCGGCCCGGCCGCGCGCTGTGAGCTGGAGCTTGCTGCCGGACAGTTCGGCGAACCCGCCGGCCTGGAGCAGCAGGGGCCAGGCGTACGCGGCGATCGGTTAGTCGGCGTGGAAGTCGCCGCCGGTCAGGGTCTCGGCCAGGAAGGCGGCCGTCGCCGCGGCCGGGCGTAGGGTCTTGGCGCTGCACCGGAGTTGGCCCGCCGCGCACAGCTGGAGCACGGCCCGGAGGTCCGCCTGTGCGTGGTGTTCGGTGGCACGGTCGACGGCGTCGGCTGTGGCTTCGGTCGTACGGTCGGCCATGTCGGTGAATGTCCTCGGGGTTCCTGGTGGGTACGGTTCGGACGGACGGCTGCGGCGTCAGGCCGGTGGCCAGGTCCAGTCCGGGCGGGACGCGGCGGGAAACGGGCCGAGCCCGAGGAAACGTCGGTATGCGGCATGCGCTTGGCCGCCGAGGGCTCCGAGGGAGGGTGGAGGGCCGGTCAGGCGGCTCCGCGGCTGGGCGACGGGGGCTGCGCCCCGAAGGGGGGTGATCCGGAGAGAAGGTGGTGGAGGAGGCAGCCGACGCTCGATCGAGAGAGTAGTTGTGAACTCTGTCAACGATTGACTGAGGGCGGGGTGGCTGGGCTACGGTGAGGACGTCCCATGTCAGGCCTGTCCGGAACTCGCCCCCTCGCTCGGAGAACCACATGTCAGACGCCATCGACGCGCCCGTCACCCTGGCGGAAATCGCACGTATCGCGGGAGTCGGCCGAGCCGCGGTGAGCAACTGGCGGCGGCGCCATGACTCGTTCCCTTCACCGGTCGGCGGGACGGACACCAGCCCGCAGTTCTCCCTGGTGGATGTCGAACGGTGGCTCCGCACCAACGGGAAGATCGTCCGGATCGGCCTGCGCGAGCGGCTGTGGCCGCACTACGAGGCGCTGGGTGACCGCGCGGTCATGGGCGCGGCACTCGCCGAGGCCGGCGGCCGGCTCCTCGCCACGGAGGGACCGGGAGCCCCGGGCCGGGTCACGCCCGGGCAGCCGGACCTGCCGGCGGAGGCCGCCCGTGTGGTGGACGAGACGATCGAGGCCGCGTGCCACGAAGGAGGCAGGGAGACCTTCGACTTCCTGCTGTCACGCTGGCTCGATGCCCATGTCCGGCAGGTCAGCACCACCCCGGCGCCACTCGCCCGGCTGATGGCGGACGTCGCTGTGGCCGTCGGGGCCGGAGGGCCGGCACGAGGAGGGGCGGGAGGCGCGCCGGGAGGAGTGACCGTCCTCGACCCCGCGTGCGGCACCGGCGGACTGCTGCTGGCCGCCGGCGAACGCATGGGCGATCAGGGAACGGGGGCCGGTACTCCGGCTCCCACACTCCTCGGGACCGACATCGACCCGGTGCTCGCCGCGCTGGCGGCGGTCAGGCTGGGCTTCGCGGGTATGGCAGGCGCGGGGGCGCCCGAGACAAGGGCGGGGGACTCACTCCGCGCCGATCCGCAGGCCGGCGCACGGGCCGACGTCGTCCTGTGCAATCCCCCGTTCAACGCACGCGACTGGGGCCACGAGGAACTGGCCACCGACCCTCGCTGGATCTACGGCCTCCCACCAAGGACCGAGCCCGAGCTCGCCTGGGTCGAGCACGCATTGGCCCGACTCGCACCCGGCGGCGTGGCCGTGATCCTGCTTCCGCCGGCGGTGGCTTCCCGGCGTGCGGGCAGGCGCATCCGAGGTGCGCTGCTGCGCACGGGCGTACTGCGGGGAGTCGTCGCGCTGCCGGCCGGGGCCGCTCAACCACACAGCGTCTCACTTCAGTTGTGGATCCTCCGGGCACCGGCGGCCGACGGCGTGGCCGCGCCGGGCGATCGCCTGTTCCTGTTCGACGCTGTCGATCGGCAGGGGGCGGCGAAGGGCGCACAGAGCATCGACTGGCCACGGTTGAGCGGTCGCGTGCTCGATGCGGTCCACTCCCATGCGTGGTCCGGGGATCTGAGGGCGGGAGCGGAGGAGCCGCCGCCCGAGCGGTGTGTCACCGTCCCCGTGATGGATCTGCTCGACGAGGAGACGGACCTCACGCCGGCCCGTCACGTACCGGAGACGGCGAGGGAGGCGCAGGCCGTGCTCCGGGAAGCCTGGGGGCAATTGGACCGGCTGCTCGACGAGGTACGCGGGCATTCCCGCCATCTCGCGGACATCGACCTGTCGGAGGGCGGTGACGCCGCGTCCACGGTCACGGTCTCGGACCTGGACCGCGCCCGGGCGCTCAAGGCGCGGCAGGGGCAGACGCCCACCGGTGAACTACTGCACGGCGACGCACTGCCGGACGACGCGGTGCCGGTGATGACGGTTCCCGACCTGATCATGGGCGGCCTGCCGGGCGGCTGGCTGGCCGCGGACGACGTGAAGGCGGGTGCCGTCAGTGGCTCGCTCACCGTCGCGGACCCCGGGGACGTCGTCGTGGTGGGTGTCGAGCGGGCGTTTCGCGTATGGGTCCAGACGGACACCCCCCTGGTACTCGGGCCACAGCTCCATGCCCTGCGCCCGGACCCCGAACTTCTCGACCCCTGGTTCCTCGCCGGCTGTCTGCGGGCACCGGCGAACGCGCGGCAGGCCGGTTCCCACACCTCCAGCTCGGCCCGAATCGACGTGCGCAAACTGCAGGTGCTCCAGCTCTCCCTCGCCGAACAGGGGCCGTACGCGGTGGCCTTCAAGGAGCTTCTGGCACTCGAGGAGGCCCTCCGCTCGGTCGTGGCGGTCGGTGAGGATCTCGTCCGCGGCCTCGGTGACGGGCTCGCGGCGGGGAGGCTGCGGCGGTCGGGCCGGTGAACCCTGGCCCCGCCCCGGCCCGCGGCACCGGGGCGGGGCGGGGCGGGGCGGGCGCCCACCCCGGCGGGCCGGGGCGGGCCCGGAAAAGCTGACCATGCGGAATCATCTGCGCGGGACCAGTGAAGTCGCCTACGCCTGGTCGCCCTCCTTCGTCCCGAGGCGCAACTCCTTCAGCTCGGCGTCGACTTCACGGCACCGCTCCGCGAGCAGTTGAGCGCGAGCGGCGCCGACGCGGGGAAGCGCTTCACGCACCATGGTCCGTGCGGCCGCCGCGGGCAGCAGGTCGCCGAAGGGGATGTGGCACTCCGCCGCGCCGAGGACGCCTTCCAGGTGATCGGCCAGATCGTCCGGATCCACGCTGCCCTCGGGCCGTACGGCCAAAGCCTCGTAGAGTGCGATCGCCTCCCTGCAACGCCCCGCGACGCGCATGCCGTTCGCGGCCACGCGCAGGGCCGCCCGGACCCGCGGGTCGAAGGCGCCCCAGCTCCGTCGGGCGGCGGGCAGGAGCTCCGCCAGCGCGTCCACCGCGCCGGCGGGCTCACCGGAATCGGTCTCCGCCTCAGCCTCGGCCGTGAGCTCCTCGAACACCCTGCGACTGAGGAACCCGGAACCGCGGTGCCTCCTGTTCGTCGTCGTCACAGGCGTGGGTTTCGTGGCCGGAACGGGCGGGGCGCACTCGCCCGGGAGTCGCAACGGACGCGTGGGATCCGGCTCCAGGCGGGGAGAGGGTGCGACATCTCCCGGGCGCGGCGCGAACCGCCGCAGCACCGCGGCGACCGCGCGGGCGCTCGCAGGCCGGTCCTGCGGCTCCTTCGCGAGCAGCCCCAGGACCAGCGCTTCCAGCTCCGCCGGGATGTGTGCGATGTGGCAGGTCAGCGGGATCGGCGCATCGTGCACATGCTGGTCCCTCAACCGGTCCCCGGAGAACGGCGGGTGTCCGGTGAGCAGGTGGTAGAGAACGCAGCCCAGCGCGTACAGGTCGGTCTGCGGCGTGATCTGCCGCTCCAGGATCTGCTCCGGGGCTTCGTACCCCCTGCTGCCCACGGTGGAGCCGCTCTGCGTGTAGTCCGTGACTCCGGGCCAGAGCGGCTTGGCGATCCCGAAGTCGATGAGGACGACGACGCCGCCCCGATCGATGATCAAGTTGTACGGCTTGAGGTCGCGGTGCACCACCGGCAGATCGTGGGCGTGGGCGAGCGCCTCGGCGATCTGGACGCCGATGGCCGCGGCGACCTCGACGGTGGGTGTGTACCGGTCCAGGAAGGTGTGCAGTGCCATGCCGTCGACCAGGCGCATGACGAGGTAGGGCTCGGAGCCGAAGGTTCCCTGGCCGTACAGCTCGGGGATGCTCCGGTGTCGCAACTGCCCGAGCAGTGCCCCCTCGCGCCGGAAGCGTCCGCGGATGCGGGTCAGCTCGGCGTGCGCGTCGTCGTCGTCCAGCGAGGCCAGGAGGTCACCCTCCGCGCGCAGGCACTTGACCGCCACCGCCCGCCGGTCGTCGCGGAGGTCCTGCGCCTGCCAGACCACGCCCATGCCGCCGCTGCCCAGACGGTCGAGCAGCTTGTACCGGCCGCCCAGCACGTCGTCCTTCTTCATGCCCGCCCCTTGCCTCTGAAGCGTCCCGCGGGCGCCAACGCCGAGAAGGCGTGACGCCGTCGGGCTTCCGCATCCGCCGGCTCGTTGCGCGACGGATGCGCTCAGTGTAAAGCGAACAGCAACGATTTCGTGCATGGACAGAGTTCACATGCGATATGTGTCATGCTGGGGTCCTCCCGAGCTCGGCGCCTCACTCTGCGAGGTCGCATCGGGCCGTCCTGCCGTATCGCTTGGAGGAGACCATGAGCAGCTGGCCACGCCCCGCCGGGACCAGTGGTGACATCAAGCTGGTGCGCACGAACCTCGGCGCCGCCCGGCTCGACCCCCGGGACTGTCCGACGAAGCGGAGCAGTGACGCCCGCCCGATGCTCACGGCATACCCCGCCCCGGCCGAACACGCCGAAACATTGCAGGACTTCACCCTCAAGGTCTTCATGGACGCGCTCGACCTGATTGAACACGACCGCAGGGACCCGGAGGAGGTCATCGGGGAACTCCGGCGCACAAAGGGAACTTTCGGGCTCTACCGGCGACGGGAAGCACACCCCCTGCTGCTGGCCTGGTCGGCCGCGGCGGTCCGGCGCTTCGTGACGGCGCGCGTGTCGGACCAACGCGCGCGTCGGGCCGCCGGATTCCCCCTCACCGTTCCGGTCCGCGACGCCTGGGCCCTCCGCACGGACCCCCGACCGGTCGACGCGCGGGGAGCGGACACCTACGAGACGACGGCATGGGGACGGCGGTTCGCCGCCATCGACGGGTCCACCAGGGAGTTGTGGCTGCTGACCTTCGGTGCGGCGAAGGACGGCCGCCCCGAAGCGGAAGCGGCCGTGGCCGCGTACGTCGCGGCCCAGGGGCGACCGGTGAGCGGAGGGTGGAAGAAGCGGTACACCGTGGTTCCCGCCGAACGGCTGGAACCTCACCGCACCGCCGTTCCGGAGCGGGTCCGAGTCATCGAATTCGGCTGTGGAGACGGGGCGTACAAGGAGCTGCTCGACTGGAATCAGCAGGAGGTCAGACAGCACTTCAGGGCGGACGGATGGCCCGCGCTGAGCCAGGCAATCGACGGCACCGGGGCCCGCCCCGGAAGCAGTTGTGTCGACTGCAAGACGCTGGCGGGTTGCGACGCGATCGCGCGCACTCCGGAGCTGCTGACGATCGCGCCGCCGGAGCCCCGGCGACCCCGGCGCAGCCTCTCGGTCACCGACCTACGCGCTTACCGGGACTGCCCGGCGAAATTCCATGCGACCCGACAGCTCAAACTGCGTTCCGCGAAGCCCGAGAGCCCGGAGGTGCGGCGCGGCCGCGTGGTGGACGACGTCCTGAACCAACGGCACGGCGGCACGCCCTACCGGAGCTGTGCGGAATTTCCCGGACCGGCGGACCCGGCGTCCTGGGGCTCGGGCGCATTGCAGCTGAGCGGCAAGGAAGCACGCGACGGCGCGGCCATGCTCGAACAGCACAGCTTCTACTGTCCGCTGGACGGGCTGGCCGCGGCGGAAGAAGTGCGCGTCCAGTACCAAGTGGCCTGCTACGACCCCGGGCTCGATCTTGTTCTGATCGCCACGCCCGATCTGCTCCACACCCGCAACGGAGGATGGGTCTGGCGGGAGACCAAGACGGCGAGCAGGTACCTCTACGAGGGCGAGTCGTTGATGAAGCGCTACCCCCAGCTCGCTCTCGGCGTACTGATGCTGGCCGCCGGAGTCCTGGGCGGAGACGTGAAGCGCTCCCGGGTGGAGCTCGAACTGCTGCACACCGACGACGTGACCTTCGAGGAGCTGGACCCCTCACGCACGAGGGCCGTCGACGAAGCGCGGGAGGTCATCGCGGAACTCGCCCGCCCCTGGACCGGCGATCGGGACTACCCGGCCGCCCCGGGCCGGCACTGCAACAGTTGTGAAGCCCTCGAATGGTGCCGGCCGGGCAACGAACATCTCGTCACGACGGAGAACAGGACGCACGACACGACGGAAAGGGAGTCCTGATGACCGCTGCCCCGCACGCTCTCACCGGCCCCCGCGGAGACTGGCTCGGCTTCCCCGACGTCGGCATCGTCCGTACGCTGGCCGGCGCGGTGATCCAGCTCGCCGATCTCGGGCCCCTTTCCGCCTTCGCCCTGCCCTACCCGGCCGAGGCGCAGCGGGCTCTGGACCGGACCGTCCTCGCCTGCCTCCTCAAGGGCGTCGAGGAAATCCCCCGCAGCCTCCCGGAGCTCCTCTTCTGGTGCCACAGCCGCCCCCTGGAGGACTGGCCCCTCGATCTGCCGCCGGACGCCTTCGGGCCGGACGACTACCTGGTGGACCCCGAAGCGCTGGTCCCCTCCCAGCTGTGCCACGAGTGGTGGATCAGGGGAAAGGACGGCGGTGCCGCGCAGTTCGACCGGGAAGTCGTCCACACCGCGATGCGTCTGTGCCGCAAGGCGTCGTCGCCCGAGTCCTACATGGCGTTCCGCAGACTCCTGGTCGAGCGTCCGGTGCTCACCGGGGTGGAACGGTTCGAGACCGACACCGACCTGTTCCTCGCCCCCGTACTAGAACTTCTCGACCAGTGCTACGCGGCGGTCCCGGCCTCCTACGAACGCGAGGGAGCCTACGTGACCTGCGGACGCTGCCTGACCCTGCTGACTCCCGTCGCCGGAGGCGCCTGGTGGTGCGAGCGTGACCGGTGCCGCCGTCGGGGCTCGCCCCCGCACGGTCGGACCCTGGAGGGATCGGACGCGGCCGGACTGCTGCAACTAGTGCGGCCGCTCCGGCAGTTCGTCACAAGCCCGGGCCGTGCCGAGGTTGAACTGGAGGCCCGACTGAGCGCCCTCGGGCTCCAGGTCCAGCTCTGGCCCGGCTTCGACGCCTACGACCTGCGCATCACGTTCCCGGACGAACACGTCTGGGCCGTCGACGTCAAGGACTGGAAGCACCCCGGACTGCTCGGCCGATCCGCCCATCCTGTGCGCCCGGAGCCGCCCTACGACGAGTCGTGCTGGGTGATCCCCCGAGAACAGGCCGGAGCCCACCGCGACTACCTCGGCACGTACCGGCGCAATCGCCCCGCTGCTGCCGGGGGACTGCCCCTGTTCACCGACGACCAGCTCGTCGCGCTCGCCGCCGACCGGCTCGGCGGGGCGGGGGGCCCTCACCTGACGGAATCCACACCGAAGACGCCATCCACACCGCAGAACGGATCAGCCCGTGCGTGACAGCAGCGAGTGGTACCTGCCACTGGTCAAAGCCCTGGAGCCGGTCTGGCCCCAGGAGAACCAGGACGTGAAACCCTCCCTGCTCTGTCAGGTGGAACTCGGCCTCTATCTGATGGAGAGCCTCGATCCGTCCCGTGACGCCCGCGGGGTCTACACGCTGCTGGGGGGCTACCCCTTCGCCGTGGCCGCGGGCCTCGCGGCCTCGTCGGAGCAGCGCGCCCGGCTGGACGTGGCCCGCCACCTGTTGTGGAAGCTGCGTCGCCGCCGCATGTGGCACCAGTGCCTGGACGCGTACGTCCAGCTGCCCGAACGGCTCCGGGGATATCGGTTGCCCGAAGGGGGCGGTCCGGTGCGGCGAGTGGAGGCCACGGTCGCGGGCGACCGTTTCACCAGGTTCGAGCGTGCGCTGTCCCGCCTCCCGGACTTCGACCGGCGTCAGCTGGTGCTCGCCCCGGCAGGCCAGGCACGGTTCAGTGAGCGGCACGTTCCGGCCTCCGTGACCATCCCCGAGCAGTTGTGCTTTCCGCCGTCGACCGGCCACGACCTGAACCTCGTGCCGGGCACAGCCGGCCGTCCCCTGGACGTCCCGCTGGCCGAACTCGCGGACACCGCTCGCTGGATGGAGGAGGCCGAGGCCGCCCGAGGGGCTCCCTCCGGGAACTGGGTTCAGCGCCTGGCCGATCTGCAGCTCGACGTCCTGTCCGCCGACGGGGTGCGGTTCGAGGGGGCGACCGTGCTGCGCCTGGAAGGGCTGCTCCACCTCGTCGGCATGGTGGGGGCGGGGAAGAGCACCCTGATGAACCTCGTCGCAGCCTGGGGTGCGCGTCGGGGGTTGCGTACCACTCTGGTCGTCGGAGACGTCGCCGAACAACTCAACCTGGTCGGCATGTTCCAGGACCTCGGGTTGAAGGCGGCGCCAGTCATCGGCACCACCACCCGCGAGCAGCACGCCTCGCGGCTGCACCGACGGCTCGCCGCTCGCGGCCAGACCTCCCTGCTGCAGCACGACGATCCGGCCTTCGACCTACTGAGCACGGTGTGCGTCCTCGACGCGCAGCGCGGACTGGAAGCCGCCGAACCCCTTCGTTACGTCGACGCCCCGTGTACGGAGCTGCACCCGGTGAAGAAGTCCGGCGCGACGGCCGTCGGCGACATCGCGATGCCCGTGTACCGGCACGACGCGGCCTCGGGGCGGGTGGACGGCGGAACACGAGAAGAGGAGGCGGTGGCCGCCCGGCCCGACCACGGCTGCCCGGTGTGGAGCGCCTGCCCACGGCACGCCACCGACCGCGATCTGGTCGACGCACTGATCTGGGTGGCCAACCCGGCGAGCCTCCTGCAGAGCGCCGTGCCCAAGCACCTCAACGCCGAGCGACTGCGGCATCTCGAACTGGCCTGTCTGCGCAGCGATATCGTCATCATCGACGAGGCGGACCGCGTACAGATGCAGCTGGACACCGCCTTCGCTCCGTCCGCCACGCTGATCGTGCGCGGCCCGGAATCCTGGCTCGACCGGCTCGGCATTCACAAGATCGACGAACTGGCCCGGCAGGGCCGCCTTCCTCTCTCGGCGCGCGACGTCGAACGCTGGTCGGCCTCCTTGGACATCGTCCACATCGCGGCCAATCGCCTCTACCGCAGGCTGATCACCGAGGACGACATCCTCACGTGGGCGGACATTGAGTACTTCAGTGCCTGGACCCTCCAGGAGAAGCTCGTCAACGAGTGGTATCCCCGGCTGCGCGCCGACGGCACCCTTCCGGACGGTGTCTCCTCCGACTCCGAGGTTTATGAGGAAGAGGAGGAGTCTGCCGGTGTCGCCTCCATGCCGCGTACCGCGGGGACGGAGCCGTGGGACGTCCGCCGTAACGAGGTGGTCGAGGTCTTCGACGCCTTCCGCGACGACCCTCTCGGTGATCGCGGCCCGCACAGCGCTCTCACCGACACCCTGATCCACAGGGCTGGGGACCTCCTGCACAACCTCGACCAGACGACCACCAGGCAGCGTGTCCGCTCCGTACTCGACGCCCTGCTCGTCGGTTCTCCCCTCCTCGACGGCTCACTGCGTCAAGAAGACCCTGCCCCGGGAGAGCCCGACCGAGACCCCGTGGACACCTGGGGAAGCGAGTCCTGGCTGGAACGGGAGACACGGCGCCTTGAGTTCACTCTGGTGCTTGCCGCGCTGCACCAGCGCCTCGAACGGGTCACCTTCCTGTGGCCGCAGGCCGAGGCGGCCCTCCACCTGGACACCGCCGACAACGAACTGTCCCGCCGGCCTCCCCTGGACTACGCACCGGTCGTGCCCGAAGCTCCCATGGGCAACGTCCTCGGATTCCAGTACCTGCCCGAGGACCCGGAACGAGGACCGGACGGCGACGATCACCGCAGCGGCACCCTCCGCTTCTTCCGGTGCGCCGGCGTCGGCCGGGAGCTCCTGCTCAACCTCCCCGCGCTCGGAGCCGACCCCGCCGCAGGGCGGCCCGGACCGCACGTGCTGCTCATGTCAGGCACCAGCTGGGCCGGGACATCGACCCGCGCACACGTCATGGCGCCGGTCGGAGCGATCCTCAAACCCCACCGCGCCGCCGTCGACTCCATCCGGCAGACCCGCTTCAGCACCCTGTTCCTCTACGACGGCGAAGGAGCACCACTCACCCTGTCCGGAGCCAGACTCGACACGCGTGGACGGGTCCTGGCCCAGTTGGTCACCCAGCTCGGGAAGTCGTCACCCGGCTCCACCTCACTCCTCGACCGGGAACTGCGAAGGATCGAGGACGGCGAACGACGCCGGGCACTCCTCCTGGTCGGCAGCTACCACGACGCCAGAATCGCTGCCGACCTCCTGGAACGCATGCCGCGTTGGCGCGGAAAGGTCCGTGTCCTGGCCTCCGACAAGGCGGAGCTGGACCACACCGGTCCCGGTGACACCGCCACGGCCGATGGCACCAGCGCTTCTGCCGTACGCCGCGGCGATCTGGCCGCCTTCGCCAAGGACGAGGACGCCGAAGTCCTGGTCGCCCCGCTGATGGCCATCGAGCGGGGACACAACATCCTCAACCAGAGCCACAAGGCCGCCTTCGGGACCGTGCTCTTCCTCGCCCGGCCCCACCCGCGCCCCGATGATCTCTCGCTGGCCGTCTTCGCTGTCAACGACTGGGTCACCCGGTTCGTCCGCGACCAGCCTGGCCCCGAAGCGAGCACCTTCGGCAAACTGGTGGCCGACGCGACGGATCTGGACGCCGCCGGACTCGCCTTCCGCCTCGCGGCCCGCAAGGAATGGCGCCGGCTTCTGTCCCGGCGCTACATCTACTCCCGGCTCAGCGACGCGGAGAAGACCTCCTTCGCCTGGGACCAGCTCGTCACGATCTGGCAGGTCATCGGCCGTCTCGTGCGAGGCGGAGTACCCGCGCGCGTGGTGTTCGTCGACGCGGCCTTTGCCCCGGCGCTCGCCGAGGCCGGGGCCCCGCCCGCCGCGGCGACCAGAAGCGGTCGCCGACGCAACGACGACGGTCTGCTCATCAAGCTCCGTGACGTACTCGCCCCCTATTTCGACGACATGTCCGCCCCCGAATCGTTCGCCGGCCTCGCCGACCCCGCCCTGGTGCGCACGCTCTACCACCCGCTCTACGACGCTCTGTGCGGGCTGAGCGCCGAAAACTGATTCTCGATCAACAGAAGGAGACCGCGAACTCCCATGGCCACCAAGTACCGTGACACCAGCCGGGCCGCCTACCTGCTCAAGCCCGACGCCACCCCCTGGACCGCCCGATACCGGGCGCTGCCGGCTCCCGAGCAGTGGCACGCGAGCATCCTGGACCTCTGCAACATCGGCCGCGGCCCCGAGAGCGAGCCGTATCGCACAGCTCCCGTCGCCGGCTTCAACGGGGTCCTGCAGAGCCTCGCCCCAGATCTCGTCGTACGGGGACGCCCCCGCGACGCGCTCCAGCAGGCCGAGGACTTCTGGCTCTACGCCCCGCACGACCTCCCCCACCCCCTGCCCGACGACACCCTGGACCGGCTCACCGGCCCCTGGCTCCAGGATCTCCGCCCCGGGCCCGAACACCACCGTGCCGTCCTGGACACCCACAAGGCACTGCGTGCCTGCCCGCCGCAGTGGCGGGACGTCACCGTCGACCTGCTCGGCTGCCCCACGAGCGACGGCGGGACCGCCACCCCGCTCGACCGGCAGTACCAACTCGCGACCGATGCGATGGCCCGGCGCATCCTCGCCCTCGAACCCTACGAACACAGCGCCGGCAGCCTGCGCTTCCGCGCCGTCCCGCGCGGCCCACGCCAGCAGGGGGCGGAGCTGCTCTCTCAGCCACTCTCGCATCCGGTCAAGGGACGCGAATGGTGGTTCTCCATCGTGATCAACATCTCGCTGCACACCGTCCCCTTCGACCCCAGGCCACGTCTCCACCTCCACACCGGGGTACGTCGCTGGGCGACCCGCCTCGACGCGAAGCAGCGGCGCCTGCGGCTGCCCTACGGCCGCGACACCTCCGTCTGCCTGCTGCCCGGCATCCCCTGGCTTCCCGGCACGCCCACCAGCGACCGGTACGCGGTGGCGCGTCTGACCTGGGACCGCGAAACCCGAAGCCATGCCTGGAAGAACAACGGCCCCGCGCAGATCCTCGGCAGACTGGCTCTGGCCCGCCCCTTCCCCGACCCGGACGCCCTGCTCACCGCACCCGAGGAATGGATCGGCGACGGTCCCGGCACCAGAGCCTCGGTCGTTCACAGCACCCACATGGGTGCTCACGGCATCGGTACAGGCCTCATGTCGCACCAGCGCTCGCAGATCGTCGAGTGGGCCGAGCAGGCGCTACCCGAGTCGCTGCGCCGGGTTCCCTCCCTCAGCCGGACGAGCGCCGGAAGTACCGCCCCCGCCAATGCCCGGCCCAAGCCCAAAGCGTCGGAGAAGGCACTCGAAGCGGAACGCGAGGCCCTTGCCCGTCGGACGGCGCTCGCGGTATCGGCCCGGATCAATGAAGGGCAGGACCCTGCTGACGCGGTCGCGGGGGACACCATGCTCGTTGAGGCCCGACTGCTGTGGCAGTCCCCTTCCTTCCGGGAGGCGGCCGTCGACGCCCTCATTGAAGTCCTCGGGCTTGAGGGGGACGGCAGCCGACCGGACCCTGCCACCGCCGAGGAGCTGTACGAACTGGCCGCGCCCGGGAGCCCGGTCGTCCTCGAATGGAAGTCTCCGGAACTCATTCTCCGTCTCCGCTGCCTGCGCACCACCGGGGGCATCGCCGAAACCCTGGGTATCGATCCCGGGGCCCGGCCGAAGGGCAAGGCGCTCGAAGCAGGGATCAGCGGACGGCGGACGGCGGTCGAAGCGTTCCTCACCGACGACGGATCCGACGCGCTCCACCCCGGCTTCGCGCTCGTGGAGATCGACCGCCGACAGGACTTCGCCCACCGCCTGGACGACCCCAAGTACGCGCTCCGCCTCGGCTGCGCGGACGCGGGGGTGCTCACACAGTTCGCCCTCGTCCCCAAGAAGGCCAAGGGCCACAACTCCGAGAAGAACCTCGCCCACCGGGTCCGTTCGGGCTGGGAGGACGCACTGCGCCAGTTCGGCGTCCGCGTGCTGCCCGAACACACACTCGGCGACGCTCTTCCCGAGAACCTGCGCTACGTCGCCACGTACATGGTCAAACGACGCAAGGACGGTCCCACAGGGCTGCCCCGTCATACGCCGGTGTCCGTCATGGTCACGCCGCTCGCTCCCGGCAGTGGCCTGGCAGCCGTCACGGGCTGGGACGAGCAGACGGGACAGTGGATCCCCTACCCCCGGTTCCTGCTCGGTCTGGTCAAAACCGCCGAGATTCCGGAGGTGACCGAGTCCGTCGAAAGCGGCATGATCACGGGGACCGAACCCGTCGCCTTCCCCCGGCAGCGCTCGAAGTACCGCGTCTGGCACCAAAACATGGACGAGCAGCGCAAGGCCACGGCCCGCTATCTCCAGAAGATGGTCCGCTCCCTCAGGGGCCGGCCGACTGTCCTGCTGACCCATTCCCAGAACAGCCGGTTGCACTGGCCCTGGCTCCAGGACGGCCGGACCGAACAGGACCTGATCAAGCCAGGGCACGCGCAACCGGTGGGACTCGATCCGGACCTCCGGTTGATCCGCGTGCGTACCGCGGCGGGCCGGGAGACTCCCCAGTGGTGGGGCAACGCCGCTCCCGGCGAGGTCAACGGCCTGCCCCAAGGGCTCTGGGTGGAGAACGAGGACGCGGCCCGGTCCTCGGGCCGCGTCTTCTACAGCACCACACCCAAGGCAAGCACCTTCCGGGACTCCGCCGTCGAGGCCGACAAGATCGCTCCCCGCCCCCTGCGACAGGGACCGAACAAGGGCAAACCGACGATCGACACGCATATCCCCGCCTGGAACCCGGGCATGGTGGAGATCGCGGTCCTGGGCTGCCACCCGGACGACGGCGACTCACCCGAAGCCCTCGCCCTCGCGGTGCACCAGCTCCGCCAAGCCCCCGACTACCTGGACGCGCTCTCACTGCCTCTCCCACTGCATCTGGCCGGCCTCGCGCAGCACTACGTTCTGCCGACGGTCGGCGATAGCGAGGCCGAGAGCTCCTCCCTGGTCGAGACGGCCGACGTCGGAGCCAAGAGCAGCGCAGAGGGGCAACGTGTGGCGGCAGCGCTGGGCGTGATCGCGGAAACCACGGACACCGAACCGGCTGATGTGGACCCGGAGAGCGCGGAGGAGCCCGGCCTAAGTCAGGCACCGGAGGACGAGCAGCTTGCGCTGTTCCTCTGAGGGAACGGAAGAAAAGAGCAAAGGACGACCATATCCGCTCGACCTACCCAGGAGAGTCACTGAGAGTTGCTGCTTCCGCGGGGTGGGCCGAGGACCCCACAGAGTGCATAACTGGTCTTGGCAGGCATTAGCGGCCCTTCCGTCGGAGGTTCATCGGCTGAGTGCCAGGGGCCCGGTAGATCAGGAATTGCTTGGCCCCGCCGATCGGGCCCACAGACTTCACCGAACGGGTCTTCCAGCCGGTCCGGCAGAAGTCGCGGCTCCCGGTCTACGCAGAGCATGGAGAATTGCTTGGTGGCCAAACGGCACTACCCCGCGGCCTGCGCTGATGAGCTCCCTTGTGCGTGAGCGTTCCCGGCCCGAACAAGATCACTTCCCTGGCGCCTGCTGATGCCAGAAGGCGTGTACGACGATTCGGCCCGAAGACGTCCTGGGCCTGCTTGGCGACACCGAATGCCGAGGATGCTGACTGCCGCCTCCCGGCGGAGCGCACGACCGCCGGGGAACTGAACTGACCAAGGGCGTCGGCTCACCCATCGCCCGCTGACGACACGGACCCCGTAGCGCCGCCCTGGTCGGGGGCGGCCCAGTCAGGGGACGGCCTTCGGGTGAACATGAAGGTTTCCAGGCGGTCGACGAGCTCGGGGCGGCTTCGTGTGGTCCAGGTGCCGATGAACTCGCGGACGAATCGCCGCAGCCGCTGCGGGAGTGGACGGACAGCGGGCTGCTCCGCCGCACCTTCTGCCTCCGTACGGGAGAGACCGCGGCCTACTCCCCCGCCAAGGCCATCGACGGCTATGCCCGCCCGTACGCGGGACCGCACATGTGGGTCTCCGCACCACTGGCGGACGACCCGGCCCCCTGGCTGGAGCTGGCCTGGCCCGAACCGGTCACTGTGGGCCGGATCGAGGTCATCGCCGACGACGACGTCAACGAGGACCTGATCAACCTGCACCACCACCGCACGCCCTTCGACACGCTCCCCACCCTCCCTCGCGACTACCGCGTCGAGGCGCGGGAGCCCGACGGCACCTGGCGTGTCATCGCCCGTGCGACGGGGAACCGGCGGCGTCGCGAAACGCACACGCCGGCCGGGCCGGTCACCACAGCGGCGATCCGGCTCGTCGTCGAAGCCACCAACGGGGCGGCGGCGGCGCATGTCGTCGCCGTGCGCGCCCACCCGTAGAAGCACCGAATCAGGCAGTAGAAGCACCGACTCAGGAGAGTGACCGAATGGTCGCAAGAGCGATGGTCACCGGGGCCGCCGGGCGGATCGGGCGAGCGGTCCTCGCGCTGCTCGCCGAGCGCGGGATCGAGGCGAACGCCCTGGTCCTCGACGATCCCTGTGATCTCGCGGCACGCCTCGTCGTGACCGGTGACGCGACGGACGCGACGACGGTGCGGGCGGCTCTGGAGGGCGCCGACGCGGTCATCCACCTGGCGGCGATCCCGACCCCCGAGCGCAACACCGCGTACGAGGTCTTCGCGGGCAACAGCCTCGCCACCTTCACCGTCCTGGAGGAGGCCGGCCGGGCCGGGATCCGGCATGCGGCGGTGGCGAGCTCCTGGGGCGTCACGGGCCTGCCCTGGACGGATGCCGATGATCCGCACCCGCCGTACGCACCGGTCGACGAGGCGATGACCTCCCAGGTCGCCGACCCCTACGGCCTCTCCAAACAGGTCGACGAGCTGACCGCGCGGATGATGGCGCGGCGGTACGGGATGAGCGTGGTGTGCCTGCGCTATCCGTACGTGGGCGGCTTCGAGGAACGGCTGCGCGCGCACGCCGCCCGGCTCACGGCCGACCCGGCGGCGGGGGCGAGGGACCTGTGGACGTATCTGGAGGTCCGTGACGCGGCGAGGGCCGCGCTGCTGGCCCTGGACGTACCCGGCCGCTCGGCGCACGCGGTCCACCTCTGCGCCCCCGAGATCATCGTGCCGTACCCGACCGAGGAGCTGCTGCACCGCTACCACCCCACCACCGTGCTGCGGAGCCCGCTGCCGGGCCGAGCGGCGCCCGTCGACACCTCCGCCGCGCGCAGGCTGCTGGGGTTCGCGGCGGAGAACCTCCTCGATCATGAGGAGGTTCCGCCGAACTGAGACACAAAGAAGCCGGTCCCAGCGACAAGTGTCGCTGGGACCGGCTTCATTCGGTCGGTTGACCGTTGGTTTGGTGTCCGAGGGGGGACTTGAACCCCCACGCCCGATAAAGGGCACTAGCACCTCAAGCTAGCGCGTCTGCCATTCCGCCACCCGGACAAGGTGTCTGTCGTTCGCGGTGTGTTCCCCGCGGCGACATGGAAAACAATACCAGGGGTTCGGCGCGCCCTTCACCCGCATATCCGGTGGTCAGTGCGGTGCGGCGTGCCGGTGGGACCTCGGCCTCCCCGGTCCTCGGAGGTCCCGGGGCTACCTTCGCGTCCATGAGTGATCGCGGCTACCGCCGGCCCCGTCCGCTGTCCCCTCTGCGCGAGCATCTGCGCGACACGTTCTGGTCCGCCCCGATCATGGGGTTCGTCTGCGTGTTCGTGCTGTGGTTGATCGCCACCGAACTGGACGACGCGATCGTCACGCTGCTCCAGCGGGAGGAGGCGTACGACGAGCTGGGCGACCTGATGGCGTTCTCCCAGGACGCGAAGACGATCGTCACCACGATCAGCTCGGCGATGATGACCTTCATCGGCGTCGTGTTCAGCATCTCGCTGGTCGCGGTGCAGATGGCGAGCGGCCAGCTGACGCCCCGGGTGGTGCGGATCTTCGTCAGGAGCCGGATCAGCAAGCTCACGCTGACGGTGTTCCTGGCGACGTTCCTCTTCTCGCTGCTGGTGCTCTCCTCGTACGAGAGCGAGAGCGATCCGCGTCGGGCGGTCTCGGTCCCGTTGGTGCAGAGCCTCCTCGTCCTGGTGATGCTCGGGCTGAGCCTGCTGCTCTTCGTCGTCTACGTGAGCGCGACGCTGCGGCTGATGCAGGTGGGGCCGGTCGTGGACAGGATCGCGCGCGACTCGTTCCGGGTGCTGGGCCGGATGCCGAGGGGGCCGCGGGGCGAGGGCGAGCCGGGGCCGGAGACCGCGCGGGTGCTGCACGAGGGGCGGGCTGGGGTGCTGCGGGACGTGAACACGGCGCGGCTGGTCCGGGCCGCGCGGCGGCAGGACGTCGTGCTGCGGCTCATCCCGCGCATCGGGGACTTCGTGGTGCCGGGGACGCCGGTGCTCGCCGTCCACGGCGGGTCCGTGCCGCCGCCGCGCCGGCTGCGGTACGCGGTCTCCGTCTCGGTGGAGCGGACCCTGCACCAGGATCTGGCGTTCGGGCTGCGTCAGCTCGCGGACATCGCGCTGCGGGCCCTGTCGACGTCCGTGAACGATCCGACCACCGCCGTGCAGTGCCTGGACCGGATCGTGCAGTTCCTCGCGGCCGTGGCGCACCTGCCGCTCGGCGCCGTCCACCACCGGGACCGGGACGGGCGGGTACGCCTGGTGCAGGACGGTCCGGAGTGGGACGACCTGGTCGACCTCGCCTTCGAGGAGATCCGGTGGTGTGTCGCCGGCAGTCCCCAGGTGACGCGCCGGCTCATGGCGGGGCTGGACGACCTGCTGCTGCTCGTCCCGGAGGACCGGAAGAAGTCGCTGGTCAGGCATCGTGCGCTGCTCGTCCAGACCGTGGAGCGCACGGTGGCGGTGGCCGCCGACCGGGAGTTCGCCCTGCGGCCCGACCGGCAGGGCATCGGGTAGGGGCCGGATCGTGGTGAGCGGTGCGCCCTGCCCGCCGGAGGGACTCCGGCGGGCAGGGCTTCACTCGTCAGTCGCCGCAGCGGCCCTCGCGCAGGGAGTGCAGGTGCTCGCTCGACTTGCGGGCGAACGCGAGCGACGCGACCGGGTTGTCGTGCTCCGCCTGCCAGTGGTGGTAGCTCCGGCCGTGGTGGGTGCGCTTGGTGACCTTGGACAGGAACGTCTTGTAGTCGATGTCCCCGTCGCCCACGTCCGACATCCGGTAGCCGTCGCGGGTCGTCTCGTCGCGGACCCCGTCCTTGACATGGAAGAGCGGGTAGCGGTTCGGGTGCTTCAGGACGTACTTCAGCGGGTCGAGCGGGGCCGGGCTGCCGTCCACGCGCTTGCTGAACCGGAACTGGGCGCAGTAGGCCCAGTAGATGTCCAGCTCCAGGTAGACGAGGTCCGGGTCGGTCTCGGCGAGCAGGACGTCGTAGAGCCGGACGTTCGGCTTGTCGGTCGCGAAGGAGAACTCCTCGGCGTGGTTGTGCTGGTAGAACTTCATGCCGCGCTTGCGGGCGGCCGCCCCGTAGATGTTGAACTCCTCCGCGGCCCGCTTCCAGCCGTCGACCGTGGAGCCGTAGCGGAACGGGCCCGAGGCCGTGCCGATGTGCTTGAGGCCGAGCGCCTGGGCGTCGTCGAGGACCTTCTCCAGGTTCTGGGCGAAGGTGTACGCGCCGGGGTTGTTGTCGTCGTAGTAGCCGACGTGGCTGCCGATCGGGTTGAGTCCGTGGTCCCGGGCCAGGCGCTTGAGCTGGGCCAGGGTGATGGGACCGGCCGAGCCCTGGGTGTAGCCCGCGAGTTCGATCTCGTCGTAGCCGTACTTCTCCAGTTCGGCGAAGACCGGCGCGAAGCCCAGCGTGGAGATCTGGTCGCGGAGGCTGTAGAGCTGGATGCCGAGACGGCCGGGCGGCAGGACGGGCTTGCCCTTGCCGTGACCGTGGCCGTGCCCGTGGTCATGGCCGTGCCCGTGGCCGTTGCCGTTTCCCTGGCCTCGGTCGCGGCTGTCGGCCTGGGCGCTCGCCGTGCCGATGATGGTGGCGGCGGTGGCTCCGGCGGCGACACCGAGGATGTTGCGGCGGCTCAGTCTGCGGGCGAGTTCGGTGTCCTTGGAGGTGCGGCTCATGTTCGGGTGTCTCCCTTGCTGACCTGACGGGGTGAGTGGTGCGGTGCCGGGCGCGTGACGGGGAATGTCAGTGCAGTCCGGCAAGCTGGAGGAGCAGGGACTTCACTTCGGTGGCCCTGACCCGGTCGGTGAACGCGTGGGGGGTGGAGCAGAGGATGAGCGGACCTTCGTCGTCGCTCTCGGGGAGGCGGCCGTGGCTGCCGCGAATAGGTGAGGGGTCCAGCGGGACGACCGCCATGCGGTAGCGCATGCCGAGCTTCTTACGGGCGACCGCCGAGACGGCCTTGACCCGGACGTAGGGGTCCTGGGGGTCCATGAAGAGCTCGACGGGGTCGTAGCCGGGCTTGCGGTGGATCTCGACGAGCTGGGCGAAGTCGGGGGCCCGGGCGTCGTCGAGCCAGTAGTAGTACGTGAACCAGGCGTCCTTCTCCGCGACGGCGACCAGTTCGCCGGAGCGGGGGTGGTCCAGGTGGTGCGCCTTCTTGCCCTCGTCGTCGAGGAGCTGCTCGATGCCGGGCAGGTCCGCGAGGGCCGCCCGGGTCGCCTCCAGGTCCTCGGGGCGGCGTACGTAGATGTGGGCGAGCTGGTGGTCGGCGACGGCGAAGGCCCGGGAGGTCATCGGGTCCAGGTATTCCATGCCGTCCTGGGTGTGGACCTCCAGGAGGCCCGCCCGTCGCAGGGCGCGGTTGATGTCGACGGGGCGGTCGACGCGGGTGATGCCGTATTCGGAGAGGGCGACGACGGTGCGTCCCTCGGCGCGGGCGTCGGCCAGGAGCGGAGCGATGGCCCGGTCCAGGTCGGTGGCGGCCCGGTGGGAGCGGGGGTCGTCGGGGCCGTAGCGCTGGAGGTCGTAGTCGAGGTGGGGCAGGTAGCAGAGGGCGAGGTCGGGAGTGCGGGTGGCGATGATGTGCCGGGTGGCGTCGATGATCCACTGGGAGGAGACGAGGTCGGCTCCGGGGCCCCAGAAGTGGAAGAGGGGGAAGGTGCCGAGTCTGTCGGTGAGTTCGTCGTGCAGGGCGGGGGGCCGGGTGTAGCAGTCGGGTTCCTTGCGGCCGTCGGCGTAGTAGACGGGGCGCGGGGTGACCGTCCAGTCGGTGTCGGCGCCCATCGCGTACCACCAGCAGATGTTGGCGACGGTGTAGCCGGGGTGGGCGCGGCGGGCCGCGTCCCACAGTTTGTCGCCCTCGACGAGCCCGTTGTGCTGGCGCCAGAGCAGGACGTCGCCGAGCTCGCGGAAGTACCAGCCGTTGGCGACGATGCCGTGCTCGGCAGGCATCGTGCCGGTGAGGAAGGTCGACTGGGCGGCGCAGGTGACGGCCGGCAGCACGGTGGAGAGCGGTGCCTTCGCGCCCTGCTCCCCCAGGGCCCGGAGGTTCGGCATGTGGGCCAGGAGCTGCGGGGTGAGGCCGACGACGTCGAGGACCAGGAGAGGGGTGGGGCCGCCGGTCTCCTGTGCGGTTTCCGTGCCGGGTTCGGGAGCGCTCATGGCAGTTCCTTGAGGCCGAGGTCGACCAGGAGGTCGCGGGCGAGGGTGAGTTCGGCGGCGATGCCGTCGGCGAGCTGGGTGCGGGTACGGGGGCGCAGTTCGGCGGGCAGCGCCTGCCAGGTGTACGTCTCCACCTCCAGGTGCCGGGTCAGGGGCACGGGTCCGCCGACGAGCCGGGCGAGCGTGTCGCGGAGCACGGGCAGCGTCGAGGTCAGCGGGGGCGCCGGGGGTGCGTGGAGCGGTACGTGGAAGTGGGCGCGCCAGGGGGTGCTGTCCGGGAGCGCCCGGCCGGTGACGGCTTCGTCCAGGTCGTCGGTGCCGCGCAGTCCTGCGGCGGTGCGGGTGCGGGTCTGGTGCAGGAAGCGGGGTTCGGCGAACGCGGCGAGCGCGGTGCGGACCTCGGGCAGGTGGGGGTGCTCGGCGTGCAGGGCGGCGGAGAGCTGGGACTTGACGACGCGGATGCCGGCGGCGGCCAGGGCGTCGAGTGCGGTGCCGGGGTCCTCGAAGGAGGTGGCGAGGTGGCAGGTGTCGACGCAGATCCCGATCCGGTCGTGGGCCACGTCGTTGAGCGGGGCGATGGCGTCGGCGGTCGTCTCGACCGTGCAGCCCGGTTCCGGTTCGAGACCGACACGGATGGACTTGCCGGTCATCTCCGCCAGGGCGTCGAGGCGCTGGGCGAGGGTGGTGAGGGCGGCGCGTGCGGTGCGGGCCGCCTCGGGGTCGCCGTCGTAGGGGGTGCGCCAGGCGAGCGGCAGGGTGGAGATGGTGCCTTCGGTGGCGTCGTCCGGGAGGAGGGCGGCCAGGAGGCGGGCGAGGTCGGTGGTGTGGGCCAGGCGGTCGGGTTCGGTCCAGTCGGGCCGGTAGACCCGGTACTTGACCTCGTCGGAGCCGAACCCTTCGTAGGGGAAGCCGTTGAGGGTGACCACTTCGAGGCCGCGGCTGTCGAGTTCGGCGCGCAGTGCGCGGAGTTCGGCGGGGTCGTTGATCAGGGCGCGGGCCGCGTCCCGGGCGAGCCAGAGGCCGATGCCGAGCCGGTCCCGGCCGAGTCGGCGGCGGACGGGTTCGCAGTGGTCCCGGAGCTGGGCGCGGACGCCGTCCAGAGTTTCGGCGGGGTGGACGTTGGTGCAGTAGGCGAGGTGGACCGTCGAGCCGTCCGGGTGGCGGAAGCGCATGGCCGCCTCACTCCCCGCCGCGCAGGATGGAGTTGCCCTCGTGGAGTGGATCGGGGGCCGGGACGTCGAGGTGGAGGCGGCCGCTCTGGCCGTAGAAGGCGACCGGGTTACGCCACAGGACCTGGTCGACGTCGTCCTCGGTGAAGCCGGCCTTCAGCATGGCGTCGGCGACCTTGCGGGTCTTGAGGGGGTCGCTCTTTCCCCAGTCGGCGGCCGAGTTGACGATCATCTTCTCGGTGCCGTGGTTCTGGAGGATGGTGACCATCCGGTCCTCGTCCATCTTGGTGTCCGGGTAGATCGAGAATCCGGCCCAGCAGCCGCTGTCGGTGGCGGCCTTTACCGTTGTCTCATTGAGGTGATCGAGCAGGACGTGCTCCGGGGGGAGGTTCGATTCGCGGATGACGTCGATGGTGCGGTGCAGACCGGCGAGCTTGTCGCGGTGCGGGGTGTGGACCAGGGCGGGCAGCCCGTGGTCGGCGGCGAGTTGGAGCTGGGCGGCGAGGGCGTGGTCCTCGGCCGGGGTCATGGAGTCGTAGCCGATCTCGCCGACGGCGACGACCCCGTCCTTCACGAGGTAGCGGGGCAGCGCGTCCAGGACGGGGGTGCAGCGGGGGTCGTTCGCCTCCTTGGGATTGAGGGCGAGCGTGCAGTGGTGCGCGATGCCGTACTGGGAGGCGCGGAAGGGCTCCCAGCCGAGGAGCGCGTCGAAGTAGTCGAAGAAGCTGGCGGGCGAGGTGCGGGGCTGACCGAGCCAGAAGGACGGTTCGACGAGCGCGCGGACCCCCGCGTCGTACATCGCCCGGTAGTCGTCGGTGGTGCGGGAGGTCATGTGGATGTGGGGGTCGAAGATGCGCATCAGGACTCCTCCGTGGGGGCGGGGGCTGCGGGAGCCGCGGTCGGCTGGGCCCGGTGGGCGCCCTCGTCGGCCGGGGCGGTGAGGGATAGGGCGTGTCCGGCGGATCAGGGCCGGATAGGCCGCGGCGTCTGGTGCGGTGCATCGCAAGGCGCTGGAACGTCCTCATCGCGGAGCGATTCGGGCGTTTCGGCAACGCCGCGAGGTGCCGTGCCAGGCGTCGTGGACCCGGTCCTGATCCGCCGGACATGCCCTAGGACCGTGCGCAGGTCTTCGGGGACGGTGCGGCCGGCGGCGGTGCGTTCGGCGGCGAAGTCGCCGAGCATGCGGGCGAGTTCGGCGTCTCCCCGGGCCCGGTCGCCGAGCCGGGCGACGGCCGCGACCGGCACCTCGGTGAACAGGCACTTCAGTACGGCGTGCCGCCAGGCGTGCGTGTCCAGGTGGTCGGCGGCGTAGGGGCCGACGGCCGCGGCGACCAGCCGGGTGTCGTTGGCGCGCAGGGCGTCCTCGACGAGCGGGAGCGCGGTGTCGCCGAGGTCGAGGCGGTGCAGGGTGAGCAGGACGGCGCGGCGTTCGGCGGCGGTGCCCTGCTCGTAGAGCCGGGTAACGGAGGGCAGCGTGGCGCGTGCCTCGACGAGCAGGAGGGAGCGTACGGAGTCGGCGTGCTCCAGTCCGCAGTGCCGGCCGGCGGCGGCGTAGCGCAGTTCCCACGGCGGGGAGGTGTACGGGCCGGTCGCCTCCCGGCCGGGGGCGTCGGGCGTGGCCGCGTCGTGGGCGGCCTCGGCCAGGGCCTCGTCGAGCCAGGCCCGGGCGGCTCCGCCGAGTTCGGCGTCGAGTTCCTCGCGGGACTTCAGCACGGGGCGGCTCCCTGGGGCGCGGTACCGCGCGTCATGGCGTCGCGCAGGAAGTCGATCGAGGTGCGGGCCAGCTCGGGGCCCGCGTGGGAGTGGCGGGGCAGTTCGACGACGGTGAGGCCCCGGTAGTCCGATGCGGCCAGGGCGGCGAGCACGGGTGGGAAGTCGATCTCCCCCTCGCCGAACGGGAGGTGTTCGTGGACTCCGCGCCGCATGTCCTCGATCTGGACGTGCCGGAGCCAGGGGGCGGACTGCTTGACGCACTCCAGGGGTGTCGCCTCCTCCAGACACTGGCAGTGGCCGATGTCGAGGGTGAGGCCGAGCGGGCCCGGGTCGCCGAGCAGGGCGCGCAGGTGGTGGAAGTCGGCGAGGGTGGAGAGGAGGTGACCGGGTTCGGGCTCGATGGCGAGGGGAATGCCGGACCGGTCGGCGGCTTCGAGTACGGGGGCGAGCGCTTCGGTGAGCCGTTTCCACGCGGTGTCCGGCGAGGCGCCGGGCGGGGTGATGCCGCTGAAGCAGTGGACGGCGTGTGCGCCGAGTTCGGCGGCCACGTCGACGGCGCGGACCAGCAGCGCGGTTCGGGCGGCCCGGGCGTCGGGGTCCGGGTCGAGGAGGGAGGGGCCGTGCTTGCGGCGCGGGTCGAGGACATAGCGGGCGCCGGTCTCCACGGTGACCCGGAGCCCGAGGGAGGTGAGCCGGCGCCGGACCTGGCGGGTGCGCTCGGAGAGGTCCGGGGCCATGGGGTCCAGGTGCATGTGGTCGAGGGTCAGGCCGACGCCTTCGTAGCCGAGGTCGGCGAGCAGTCCGAGGGCGTCGTCGAGGCGGAGGTCGGTGAGCCCGTTGGTGCCGTATCCGAGGTGGAGGGTCATGTGAGGCTCACCTTCCGGGAGAGGCTGCGGGCGAGGGGGACGAGGCCCATGACGGCGAGCCCGGTGACGCGAGCCCCGGCGCGGGCGGCGAGCGCGGCCTGGAGCGGGATCATGGCCCGGATGCCTCCGCCGACCGCGCGCTGGGTCAGGGGCGGGGACGGGTTGAGCGCGGCGTGCAGGAGGGGTGGCCCAGCGGTACGGAGGTAGGCGCCGGTGAGCGCGATGACCAGGAGCCGGACGGGGTCGGTGACCTTTCCGAGCGGACCTGCGTCGAGACGCCGCGCGAAGGCGACGGCGTTGGCGTCGGCGTTGACGTGGGCGTTGGCGTCGGCGTCGGCGTGGGCGTTGGTGTCGGACCTCGTCGCACCGGGCCGGTCCGGGGCCTGTCCCCGGGACTCCCGCAGCACCGCTGCCGCGAGTGCCGTCGTCGTGGCCAGCACCGCGAGCGGGGTGCCGGTGGAACCGCCCTGCGCCTCGTGGCGCGATACGGCGGTGACGCCGTAGGTGTGGGCCCCGAGCACCAGGGCGGCGGGCAGGGCGGGCAGGCATGCGGCCAGGCCGCCGTGCGGCCCTGCCGGGGCCGTCGCTCCGGCAACGTTGTCGGACCGGCCTCCCCCACCCGGCGCACGGGGCCCCGTCGCCGGCGACTTGGCCGTGGCCGTGGCCGTCGCGCCCAGCAGCAGGTCCAGTGAGCGGGCCGCTGCCATGGCCGCCGGGCCCGCCTTCGTGTGCTTCAGGTACAGGTCGTAGGCCCAGACCGTGGCGGCCAGGCCCGTGGCGACGGTCAGCGCGGGGCGGCCGGCCCGGGCCGCCAGGGCGAGGCCGGCCGCGGTCAACGCCCCGGCCGCGCCCAGGGCCGCCGCGGGGCTGATCCGGCCCGAGGGGATCGGACGGTGCGGGCGGTCCACGGCGTCCTCGTCGCGGTCGGCCCAGTCGTTGAGGGCCATCCCGGCCTCGTACAGGCACAGGGACGCGCCCATCGCCAGGGCGGTGCCCCGGCCGGGCCGGCGGCCCACCGCCGCCGCGCCGGCCAGTGCGTCCCCGGGCACGGAGAACAGGGCGGAGACCCGCAGCAGTTCCGCCCAGGCCCGCAGTCGCTCCCGGGGCGCGCCCCGGTCGGCTGTCCGGTCGGGCCGGCCCGGTCCGGCGTCCGCGACCCGTTCCCCGGTCCGGCCCGTGGTGGGAGGTTCGGGCCTGTCCGGTGCGGGCGCAGTCCCGCCGGCACCGGACAGACGATCATCGGTCACGGCGGTCGTTCCCACGCCGTGTGCGACACCGTTCCGCCGCCCGGCCGGGAGGACCGACAGGGCCGGGGCGAGAGCGGCCGGGAGGGCGTTCCGTCGCCACCTCACGCCTGGTCCCGCAGCCGCTCGGCGAAGGCGAGCAACGTGGCGTACTGCTCGGCGAGTGCCGCCGACGTACCGCCGTCCGGGTCCTTGAAGTAGAAGCCGAGCTCCGGCAGGGGGCCGCTGATCCCCTTCTCGTGGGCGCGGGCGAGCAGCCGTGCCAGGTCCAGGACCAGCGGGGCCGCGAGCGCCGAGTCGCAGCCCTGCCAGATGGTCTGGAGGATCATGCGGGAGCCGAGGAAGCCGTCGAAGGCGATGTGGTCCCAGGCGGTCTTCCAGTCCCCCATCGCGGGCACGTCGTCGATGTGCACCTCGCCCTCGGGGGCGGCGCCGAAGGTGTCGGCGAGGACGCGTTCCTTGCCGGCGTTCTTGGCCGCGGCGGCCGCCGGATCGGCCAGCGCCGCTCCGTCCCCGCCGCCCAGGAGGTTCGATCCGGACCACGCCCGTACGGCGAGGGCGCGCTGGAGGAACATCGGGGCGAGTACGGAACGGAGCAGCGTCTGGCCGGTCTTGCCGTCGCGTCCGGCGTGGGGAAGTCCGCTGGAGGCGACGGTGTCGGTGAGCGCGGGGGTGCGCAGGCCGGTGGACGGGGTGAAGTTGGCGTAGGAGCAGCCGGCCCGCAGGGCGGCGGCGGCGTAGAGCGAGCTGGCGGGCAGCCGGGTGTCGTCGGGTCCTGGCGCGGGTTCGGTGGAGGCGACGTTGACGACGACGGTGCGGGCCAGTCCGTGGCGGTGCGCGAAGTCGGTGAGGTCGGCGGCGAACGCGGCGATGAGCTCCTGGTCGGTGCGGGTGTCGCCGGGGAGCGGTCCGCCGGGGCGGATCTCCGCGTCGGCGGCGCCGAGTTCGGCGCGTACGGCGGAGGGCAGTCCGTGCGGCAGTACGCCGCCGTCGGCGAGGGCCTCGGCCCGCTTGGCGAGCGGGCAGTCGAGGGTGTCGTGGCCGCCGAAGACCAGGCTGGTCAGGGCGGGCAGGCCGCTGTCGGCGAAGGAGGGCGTCTCGGTGACCATGCCGGTCGGCGGGTGCAGGCCCGCGGCGATGGCGGCGCAGCCCGCGGTGGCGGTGGTCGCCACGGAGCCGCGTGCTCCGATGAACCAGACACCGGTGCGGCCCGCGACTCCGTCGGGGCCGGTGGCCTCCGAGGGGCTCGGGGCGTCGATGCGGCCTGGGGCGTCGGTTCGGCCTTGACGATCGGCGCGTGCGGTCACGGGCTGCCTCCCTGGGGGGATGTCGGGGGTGGAGGACGACGGGCGGGGGAAGGTGTGCGCTTCCCCCGCCCGTCGTCGGCAGAGGCGGGCCGCCCTACTGCGAGGGCAGCTCCTTCAGTTGGATGTTGCGGAAGGACACCTGGTCGTCGGCTCCGTGGTTCTGGAGGCCGATGTAGCCGTCCTTCAGACTGCGGGCCGGGTCGGTGTTGGTGAAGTCGTTGATCTTCGCTCCGTTGAGGAAGATCTGGAGACGTTCGCCCTGGACCTTGATCTCGTAGCTGTTCCACTGTCCCGGCGGCCGCAGGACGCGGTCACGGGCCTTGATGTTGGCGGATTTGAAGGTGTAGACGGCGCCGGTGGTGCGGTCGGCGGCATCGGTGGCGTCGATCTGGATCTCATACCCGTTGTTGACCGCCGACCACGGGTCTTCGGACTCCGGGAAGCCCACGAAGATTCCGGAGTTGTCGTCGCCGGTCATCTTCCAGTCGAGCTTCAGCGAGTACGACTTCAGCTCCTTGGCCTGGTAGGTGAGCAGGCCCATGCCGCCCTCGGAGTGCAGGGCGCCGTCGCTGACGGAGAACTTCCCCGGGCCCGCCTGCTTCCAGCCTTCCAGCGTCTTGCCGTTGAAGATGGGCCGGTAGTCCTTGTCCGGCTTGCAGTCGGCCTTGACCTGGCCGGTGGCGTAGCGCAGGCCGCCCAGCACGTGGCTGCGGAAGGCCGGCTCGGCGTAGGACTCCTTGGTGTGGCCGAGGCCGGTGTAGAAGGAGCGGCCGCCCTCGTAGGTCTGGCACCAGGAGATCGGGTGATCGCCCTTCATGTTCCCGCCGGTGTAGGTGGTCTCGTCGAGTGTGGCGAGAACCTTGGCCTTGTCCCGGGGGTTGGTGCCGTAGTTGTACCACTCGTCGGTGCGCTCCCACTCCTCGTCCAGGTGGGCGGTCGCGGGGTGGTCGTGGTCCTCGACGCGGACGGTGGCGGGCTGGATCTGCGGGTGGGAGTCGAAGTAGGCGCCGACGAGGCCGCCGTAGAACTCCCAGTCGTACTCGGTGTCGGCGGCCGCGTGGATGCCGACGTAACCGCCGCCGGTGGCGACGTAGTTCTCGAACGCCTTCTGCTGCTCGGCGTTGAGGACGTCACCGGTGGTGGAGAGGAACGCGACGGCGTCGTAGCGGGCCAGGTTACTGGTGGTGAACTGGGCGGCGGACTCGGTGGAGTCGACCGTGATGTTGGTGTCCTTGCCGATCTCCTTCAGTGCCGCGATGCCCGTGGGGATCGAGTCGTGGCGGAAGCCGGCGGTCTTGGAGAAGACCAGGACACGCTTGGCGGTCTTGTCGACGGGGGTGTTGGACAGTTCGAAGTCGTCGACGTCGTACAGCGCTCCGTCGCCGCCCTTGAAGACCAGGAAGAGTTCGGTCTGCTTCTTGGGCGCACCGCGCAGCGGGATGTCGATGTCCTGGAAGGTGTCCCAGCTGCCGGTCACCGGGACGGGTCCCGAGCCGAGGATCTTGCCGGTGGGCGATCCGGTGCGCACTTCCAGGAAGCCGCCCGAACCGGCCGACGAGACACGGGCGGTGAGCTTGGTGGTGCCGCCCAGGACGTACGTCTTGAAGGAGATCCAGTCGTCGTTGTGGATGTCGCCGACGGTCTTCCCGCCGTGCGCGCTCGACTTGCCCGGTGTGGTGACGCCGGAGGAGGCGTCGAAGTGCTCGGCCTGGCGGTGCTTGGGCTGGAGCCGGGAGGCGTCCTTGCCGGTCAGCTTGGCCTGGCCGCCACCGCCGTTGTCGGTGTAGGAGGCCGAAATGCCGCCGTAGATGTTGGCGTTGGGGTCGTGGCCGCCTTCCATGGCGGTCTTGATGGTGCCCTCGCAGCCGTGCTCGGTGGTGATGTCGTGGCCGTGGCTGTCGTGGCCCAGGGTGAACTTGACCTCGACCTTGGTGCAGTCGATGGTCCCGTCCTCCGGGTCGCTGACGTTCACCTTGAACGGCACGGAGTCACCGAACTCGAAGAGCTGCCCGTCCTCGGGGAGCACCAGCTCCACGGTCGGGGCGGTGTTGCCGACGGTCACGTGGACGCTGGCGGAGCCGGTGCGGCCGGTGGGGTCCTCGGCGGTGAGGGTGGCGGTGTAGGTGCCGTTCTTCTTGTACGTGTACGTCGGGTTGGCGGCGGTGGACGTTCCGCCGTCACCGAAGTCCCAGGCGTAGGTGAGCGGGTCGTCGTCGCCGTCGGCCGTACCGGCCGAGGAGAACTTCACCTTCAGGGGTGCGGTGCCCGAGGTCTTGTCGGCCGCGGCCTCGGCGATGGGCGAGCGGCCTCCGGTGGCGTTCTCGATGCGGTAGAGCGCGGAGTTCTCGTCGCCGCCGAACCAGGCGAGGCCGTAGTCCAGGACGTACAGGGCCCCGTCCGGGCCGAAGGCCATGTCCATGATCTGCGTGCCGGACCACGGGACGTCGTTGATGGACTGGACGCCGCCGTCGGCGTCCTGCTCGATGCGCTTGATCCACTGGCGGCCGAACTCACCGGCGAAGAAGTCGCCGTCATAGGCCTCGGGGAACTTCACCGGGGAGTCCAGGTCCGCGTCGTAGCGGTAGACGGGCCCGCCCATCGGGGACTCGGAGCCGGTACCGAACTCGGGCACGGAGCCACCGTCGTACGGGATCCACGCGGCCTCGGCCGGCGGCAGGTCGACGAGTCCGGTGTTGTGCGGCGACTCGTTCTTCGGGGCGGCGCAGTCGAAGGCCGCGCCCGATGCCTTGGTGCCGAAGTCGTAGTCGATGTAGGGCTCGTTGTCGCCGACGCAGAAGGGCCAGCCGAAGTTGGCGGCCTTCGTCACCCGGGCGAACTCGACCTTCCCGGCGGGTCCGCGCTTGGGGTCGGCCGCACCGGCGTCGGGGCCGTAGTCGCCGACGTACACGGTGCCGGTGGCCTGGTCGACGGAGAAGCGGAAGGGGTTGCGGAAGCCCATCGCGTAGATCTCGGGGCGCGTCTTGTCCGTCCCGGGTGCGAAGAGGTTCCCCTCCGGAATGGTGTACGAGCCGTCCTCGGCGACCTTGATGCGCAGGATCTTGCCACGCAGGTCGTTGGTGTTGCCCGAGGTGCGGCGGGCGTCGAACGCCGGGTTGCGGTCGGGGCGTTCGTCGATCGGGGTGAAGCCGTCGGAGGCGAAGGGGTTGGTGTCGTCGCCGGTGGAGAGGTAGAGGTTGCCCTCGGCGTCGAAGTCGATGTCGCCGCCGACATGGCAGCAGGTGCCGCGCGAGGTGGCGACGTCCAGGACCTTCTTCTCGCTGGCGGTGTCGAGGGTGCCGTCCTCGTTGAGGACGAAGCGGGAGAGCCGGTTGACGCCCTCGAACTTCGCGAAGTCGGCTGCGGTGCCGGTCTCCGGCGCGTCGCCCGCGGGGGTGTCCATCGGCGGTGCGTAGAAGAGGTAGATCGCGCGGTTCTCGGCGAAGTCGGGGTCGACACCGACGCCTTGGAGGCCTTCTTCGTCGTGCGTGTACACGGGGAGGGTTCCGGAGATCTTGGTGTTGCCGGCGCTGTCGGTGATCCGCAGCTCGCCGCTGCGCGAGGTGTGCAGCACGCTGCGGTCCGGGAGGACGGCGAGCGACATGGGCTCGCCGGTCTCCTCGGCGCCCTTGGCCAGGGTGACTTGCTGGAAGTCCTCCGCCACGGGCGCGTCGTGCCCGGGGTGCCCCGGATGGGCGGTGGCGCCGGGGGCGGAACCGAGGGTCAGGGTGGCGGCGGCGAGCAGGCCGCCGGTGAACAGCGCGAGCGATTTACGGACGCGGGTCCGGGCGAGGAGCCGCTTTGTGGTTCTGTGCACGTAGGTCCTCCGGAGAGTGCCGGTTGTACGGGCGGGTGTAGCTGCCGTGCCGCGCGGGGACTGCCGCGCATGCGTCACCGGGGACGGGAGCGACCCCGGTGACGCGAGTCATGTCGTGTACACGAAATGGACGGTAGACCTGTTCGTCCTCGACGGAAAGCCCTTGTGCAAGAGGTAAGTCGAACTTCTGCCTCCGCCAGGACAAAGAGGTTTTCGGGCAGGGCGAGGCGGCCCCGGGGGCTGGGGCAGTGAACCGGATCGTGCCCCCGGGGCTGGTGTGCCGGTGCTACTCGCCGCCGCCGAAGGCCGCGTCGAAGGAGGCCGACGGCGGGTCGAAGTCGAACCGCTTGAGGCTGGCGAGCGCTTCGGGCGCGCCGTGCAGCCGGTCCATGCCGGCGTCCTCCCACTCGACCGAGACCGGTCCCTCGTAGCCGATGGACCGGAGCATCCGGAAGACGTCCTCCCAGGGCACGTCACCGTGACCGGCGGAGACGAAGTCCCAGCCGCGTCGGGGGTCGCCCCACGGCAGATGCGAACCGAGGCGGCCGTTGCGGCCGTCGAGGCGCTTGCGGGCCTCCTTGCAGTCCACGTGGTAGATCCGGTCGCGGAAGTCGTAGAGGAAGTTGACCGGGTCCAGGTCCTGCCAGACGAAGTGGCTCGGGTCGAAGTTCAGCCCGAACGCGGGCCGGTGGTCCACCGCTTCGAGGGCGCGCTTGGTGGTCCAGTAGTCGTACGCGATCTCGCTCGGGTGCACCTCGTGGGCGAAGCGCACCCCTTCGGCGTCGAAGACGTCCAGGATCGGGTTCCAGCGCTCGGCGAAGTCCTCGTAGCCCCGCTCGATCATGTGCGGCGGGACGGGCGGGAACATCGCGACGAGGTGCCAGATCGAGGAGCCGGTGAACCCGATGACCGTGTCCACCCCGAAGGCGGCGGCCGCCCGGGCGGTGTCCGCGATCTCGCCCGCGGCCCGCTGCCGTACGCCTTCGGGCTCGCCGTCGCCCCAGATGCGGGCGGGCAGGATGCCCTGGTGGCGTTCGTCGATCGGGTTGTCGCAGACGGCCTGGCCGACCAGGTGGTTGGAGATCGCGAAGCACTTCAGCCCGTACTTGTCGAGCAGTTGGTGCCTGGTGTCCAGGTATCCGGGATCGGACAGCGCCTTGTCGACCTCGAAGTGGTCTCCCCAGCAGGCGAGTTCGAGACCGTCGTAGCCGAAGTCCCGGGCGTGCTTGCAGACCTCCTCCAGCGGGAGGTCGGCCCACTGGCCGGTGAACAGGGTGAAGGGGCGGGGCATGGGCGGCTACCTCCTAGGAAGAGGACGGGACCGGGGTGTGTACGGAGTTCTTGGCGGCGCTCTCCTCCACGGCGGCGAGCACCCGCTGCACCTGGAGCCCGTCCGCGAACGACGGTACGGGAGGGACGCCTTCGGCGATCGTGTGCATCACGTCGCGGGCCTGGTGGACGAAGGTGTGCTCGTAGCCGAGGGTGTGGCCCGGGGGCCACCAGGCCTCCAGGTAGGGGTGCTCGGGCTCGGTGACGAGGATGCGGCGGAAGCCCGCGGTGGCAGCGGGTTCGGTGTGGTCGTGGAAGGACAGTTCGTTGAGCCGTTCCAGGTCGAAGGCGAGGGAGCCCAGCTCCCCGTTGATCTCCAGCCGCAGGGCGTTCTTGCGTCCCGCCGCCATCCGGGTCGCCTCGAAGGAGGCCAGCGCGCCGGAGGCGAGGCGGCCGGTGAAGATCGCCGCGTCGTCGACGGTCACCTCGCCCCGCTCCACCGTGTCGGCGCTGCCGGAGAGCCCGGCCGACGCCCCGGCGAGCAGGGGCCTCTCCCGTACGAAGGTCTCGGCCACGGCGGACACCCCGGTGAGCAGTTCGCCCGAAAGATACTGGGCGAGGTCGACGATGTGGGCGCCGAGGTCCCCGAGCGCGCCGGACCCGGCGTGCTCGCGCTTGAGCCGCCAGGTGAGCGGTGAGGCCGGGTCCACCAGCCAGTCCTGGAGGTAGGTGGCGCGCACATGGCGCAGGGGGCCGAGCCGGCCATCGGCGATGAGCTGCCGGGCGAAGGAGATCGCGGGCACCTTGCGGTAGTTGAAGCCCACCATCGCCACCTGCCCGCGGGCGGAGGCCGCCTCGGCGGCGCGGACCATCGCCTCCGCCTCGGCGACGGTGTTGGCGAGCGGCTTCTCGCACAGGACGTGCTTGCCCGCCTCCAGGGCGGCGATGGCGATCTCCGCATGGCTGTCGCCGGGGGTGCAGATGTCGATCAGCTGGACATCGTCCCGGGCGATCAGTGCCCGCCAGTCGGTCTCCGCGGCCGCCCAGCCGTGCCGGGCCGCTGCGGCGTCGACCGCCGCACGGTCGCGTCCGCAGATGGCGGCGAGAGCGGGCCGCAGAGGCAGGTCGAAGACGTGTCCGGCGGTGCGCCAGCCCTGCGAGTGGGCGGCGCCCATGAACGCGTATCCGACCATGCCGACCCCGAGCGTTCCCGGCGCCTCCCGCGGCGAAGGTGCTGGGGCTTGCGTTTCCGTCTCTTGACTACGGGCCATGCGGACTTCCTCCTCGTCGGTGTGCGGTAACGGACCGGGGGATGCGCTCTGAGCACCCCCCGGAGTCCCGGTCAGTTGAAGCCCGTCGGCAGGTACTGGTCGATGTTGTCCTTCGTCACGACCGCGGAGTAGAGGGTCAGGGAGGTCGGGATCTCCATCTCGGAGAGGCCGCTGACGCCCTTGCTCTGGCCCAGTGCCCGTGCCAGGTCGATCGCGGACGCGGCCATCGTCGGCGGGTAGAGGACGGTGGCCTTGATCACCGAGTCGTCGGCCTTGATGGCGTCCATCGCGGACTTGGCGCCGGCGCCGCCGACCATGATGAACTCGTCGCGGCCCGCCTGCTGGATGGCGCGGAGCGCGCCGACACCCTGGTCGTCGTCGTGGTTCCACAGGGCGTCGAACTGCTTCTGCGCCTGGAGGAGTTGCGCCATCTTGGCCTGGCCGGACTCGACGGTGAAGTCGGCCGCCTGACGGGCCACCAGCTTGATGTTGGAGTAGTTCTTCAGGGCGTCGGCGAAGCCCTGGCTGCGCTGCTTGGTCAGCTCCAGGTTGTCGATCCCGGCGAGCTCGACGACCTTGGCGTTCGGCTTGTCCTTGAGCTGCTCGCCGATGTAGTGCCCGGCGTTGAGACCCATGCCGTAGTTGTCGCCGCCGACCCAGCAGCGGTACGCCTGCGGGGAGGCGAAGATGCGGTCCAGGTTGACGACGGGGATGCCCGCCTTCATGGCCTCCAGGCCGACCTGGGTGAGGGCCTTGCCGTCGGCGGGGAGGACGACGAGGACGTCGACCTTCTTGTTGATGAGGGTCTTGACCTGGCCGATCTGGGCGGCCGTGTCGTTGGAGCCCTCGGTGATCTCCAGGGTGACGTCGGAGTACGTCTCCGCCCGGGACTTGGCGTTCACGTTGATCGCGTTGAGCCAGCCGTGGTCGGCCTGCGGTCCGGCGAAGCCGATGGTGACGGCCTTGCCCGGCTTGTCGTCGGCGGGGGCGCTCTTGGCGGCGGACTCGGTCTTCTTGGGCTCGTTGCTGGTACAGGCGGTGAGGAGCGCGCCCGCGGAGACGGCGGCGGTTCCGAACAGCAGCCCTCTGCGGCTGGTTTCTGGCATGACGGTCTGACCCTTCATCCGGTGGGTGCTACGAGGTGCAGGTGCGGGGGGTTCGTATCGGTGCCGGGGTTGTTCGGGGTGGGCCGGGGCCTCAGGTCTCCCTGCCGCGCATGGTGCGGCGCTGGACGAGGACGGCGGCGACGATGATGGCGCCCTTGGCGATCTGCTGGACGTCGCTCTGGAGGTTGTTAAGAGCGAAGATGTTGGTGATCGTGGTGAAGATCAGGACGCCGAGGACGGAGCCGACGATCGTGCCCCGGCCGCCGCTGAGCAGGGTCCCGCCGATGATCGCGGCGGCGATGGCGTCGAGCTCGTACAGGTTGCCGTTGGTGTTCTGGCCGGAGCCGGCGAGCACGATCAGCATGAAGGCGGCGATGCCGCAGCACAGCCCGGACAGCAGGTAGAGGTAGAGGCGCTGGCGGCGGACGTCGATCCCGGCGAGCCGGGCGGCCTCCGCGTTGCCGCCGACGGCGACGGTGCGGCGGCCGAAGGTGGTCCGGTTCAGGATCAGCCAGCCGACGACGGTGACCACGGCGAACATGATGACCAGCGGCGGGATGCCCAGGATGTAGGAGTCGGGCAGGCCGAGGTCCAGGACCGAGTCCACGGTGACGATCTGGGTCTTGCCGTCGGTGATCTGGAGGGCGAGCCCGCGGGCCGAGGCGAGCATGGCCAGCGTCGCGATGAACGGGACCATCCCCCCGTACGCGATGAGGACGCCGTTCACGAGTCCGGCGGCGAGGCCGACGATGACCGCGGTGAACGCGATGCCGGCGAAGCCGTACTCCTGGGTGGCCAGGGTCGTCGCCCACACCGAGGCGAGGGCGACCATGGCGCCGACGGAGAGGTCGATTCCCCCGCTGATGATGACGAAGGTCATGCCGACGGTGACGACGCCGATGACGGACGCCTGGGTCAGGATCAGCTGGAGGTTCCCGGTGTCCAGGAAGGCGTCCGGTTCGGTGATGCCGCCGACCAGGATCAGGGCGGCGAGGACGCCGAGCAGGGACAGGATCCGGACGTCGAGCCGCAGACCGAGGGCCGGCATGCCACCGCCCGACTTCTGGGGCGGCGCGTCGGCGGGGCCGGTGAGGGCCCCCTTGTCCGGCCCGTTGTGCTGCGCCGACGGGGCGGGCTGTGTCATGGCGTCGGGCTCCCTTCCATCACGAGGTCGAGTACGCGGTGCTCGTCGAGCTCCTGGGCGGGGGCCGTGTGGACCACTTGGCCCTCGCGGAGCACCAGCACCCGGTCGGCGAGGCCCAGGACTTCGGGCACTTCGCTGGAGACGAGCAGTACGGCGAGGCCTTCGTCGGCCAGCCGGCGGATCACGGCGTAGAGCTCGGCGCGCGCGCCGACGTCGACGCCACGGGTGGGTTCGTCCAGCAGCAGGACCCGGCAGCCGCGCAGCAGCCAGCGGGCGAGGACGGCTTTCTGCTGGTTGCCGCCGGAGAGGGTGCGGACGGCGGCGTCCGGATTGTCGGGCCGCATCTGCAGCTCACGGGTGGCGCTCTGCGCGGCCTTCCGTTCCCCGCCCCGGTCGATCCAGCCGATCCGGGCGAAGCGGGAGAGGGAGGAGACCGAGACGTTACGGGTGACCGACTCGGTCATCAGCAGGGCCTGCGCCTTGCGTTCCTCGGGCGCGAGGCCGATACCCGCGGCGACGGCGGCGCGGACGCTGCCGGAGCGGAGCTGCTTCCCGGCGACCGTGACGGTCCCGGTGCTCGCCCTGCGGGCTCCGTAGATGGTCTCCAGGATCTCCGAGCGTCCCGAGCCGACGAGTCCGGCGAGGCCGACGATCTCGCCGGGCCGCAGCTCCAGGTCGACGGGGGCGAACTCGCCCTTGCGGGAGAGGCCTTGGACCCGGAGTACGGGTTCGGCTGTGGCGGCGGCAGGCTCCTCCGGGCGCGGCGGGAAGACATAGGCGACGTCCCGGCCGGTCATCATGGCAACGATGTCGCGGGTGGGTGTGCCGGCGGCGGGCAGCCCCACGGCGACGGTCCTGCCGTCCTTGATGACGGTGACCCGGTCGCCGATGCGGCGGATCTCCTCCAGCCGGTGCGAGATGTAGACGACGGCCACCCCGTCGGCGGTGAGGCCGTCGACGATCCGGAAGAGGTTGTCGACCTCGTCGGGGTCGAGGGCGGCGGACGGCTCGTCCATCACGATGAGCCGGACGTCGTGGGAGAGCGCCCTGGCCATGGAGACGATCTGCTGTTGGGCGGCGGAGAGGTCCCCGACCTGCCGGGCGGGGTCGATCTCCGGGTGCCCGAGACGCGCCAGGAGCGCTTTCGCGGCGGAACGCCCTTCCCCCGTACGGACGATGAAGCCGGCGCTGGTCGGCTCGTGGCCGAGGAAGACGTTCTCGGCGACCGACAGGCCCTCGACCAGGTCGAGTTCCTGGTAGATGGTCGCGATTCCCAGGCGCATGGCCGCGATCGGCGACTTGAGCTGGACGGTTTCGCCGCGCCAGGTGATCTCGCCGTCGTTGGGCTGGTGGGCTCCGGCGAGCACCTTGATGAGGGTGGACTTGCCCGCACCGTTCTGGCCGAGGAGGCAGTGGACCTCGCCGGCCTGGACCTCCAGGTCGACGCCGTCCAGGGCGCGGACGCCCGGGAAGAGCTTGGTGATGCCGGACATGGTGAGCAGGGGTGGTTCTGGTGCCATGACGAATCCCCTCGGCGAATGGGGTCTCCCCTGCTCGGGCGGTGCCGAGGGGCCGGGGAGGGCCGGTGAGCGGACAGGGCGCAGGGCTGGAGGTGCCGTGGAGCCGGCGGCACCGCGAACGGCTGCTGACTGGTACCTGACGTGCGAGTGCTGACGAGTACCTGACTAGTACCTGGCTGATGCCGGGTACCTGACCAATGCGGTGGTGCGTACGGCCCTGTGGTCAGGCCGGTGAGAAGAGGTGGTCGCTGATGAGCCGGGCCGCGCCGATCACTCCGGCGGTGGGCCCCAACTCGCCCAGCACGATGGGGAGGTTGCCGGTGGCCAGGGGCAGGGACTGCTTGTAGACCTGGGTGCGGACACTGGCGAGGAGGTTGTGACCGAGGCCGGTGACCCCGCCGCCGATCACCACCAGACCGGGATTGAAGAAGCTGACCAGGCTCGCGATCACCTGGCCGAGTCGATTGCCGCCTTCGCGGATCAGGTCGAGCGCGGCGGCGTCCCCGGCGGCGGCGGCCGCCGCCACGTCGGCGGCAGTGAGACGGCCCGCCGCCTCCAGCCGGGCGGCGAGCTCGGGCGAGCGGCCCTCCCGGGCCGCGTCCTCCGCGTCCCGGGCGAGGGCGGCGCCGCTGAAGTGGGCTTCCAGGCAGCCCTTGTTGCCGCAGGCGCAGGCGCGGCCGTCCGGGTCCACCTGGATGTGCCCGATGTCCCCGGCGCTGCCGGTCGTACCGCGGTAGACCTCACCGCCGACGACGATGCCGCAGCCGATGCCCGTACCGATCTTGACGCAGAGGAAGTCGCCCACGGAGCGGGCGACGCCCGCGTGCTGCTCCCCCATCGCCATGAGGTTCACGTCGTTGTCGACCATGACGGGGCAGCCCAGCTCCTGGCTGAGCGCCTCGCGGACCGGGAAACCGTCCCAGCCCGGCATGATCGGCGGCGCGACCGGCACGCCCTCGGGGAAGCGGACGGGGCCGGGGACCCCGATGCCCGCGCCGTCGAAGCCCTCGGCGAGCCCGGAGGCCCGCAGCTTGGCGGCCAGCGACAGCACCTGTTCGAAGACGGCGACGGGGCCCTCGCGCACGTCCATCGGGTGGTTGAGGTGTCCCAGGACCTCCAGCTCCGCGTTGGTGACGGCCACGTCGATCGAGGTGGCGCCGATGTCGACCCCGAGGAACCGCAGTTCGGGAGCGAGCCGGATGTTGTGCGAGCGGCGCCCGCCGCGCGATGCGGCGAGTCCGTCGGCCACCACCAGGCCGGTCTCCAGGAGCCGGTCCACCTCGACGGCGAGCTTCGAGCGCGACAGCTCGACCTGATCACCCAGTTGCGCACGGGAGTTGGGGCCCCCGTCGCGCAGCAGTCGGAGCAGCCGCGCCTGATGCGCGTTCGCGGGTCGTGCCGTCATGCGTCTCACGCGTCCCTCCCCGCCACATCGGCCAGTCCGTCGGGCTTTCGAGGGGAACGTAGCAGCGCTTTCCCGGAGTGGGAAGAAGTTGCGCAGGAATCCGCTCCAACTTTCTCCACACTCAGGACAAAGGTTCTCGGTCGGAGCTCACACAGGCGCTGTGGAAGAGGTCAGGGGCAGTGGATGGTCAGGGGCAGCGGATGGTCAGGGGCAGCGGATGACCTGGCCCGCGTAGGAGAGGTTTCCGCCGAATCCGAAGAGGAGAACGGGCGCGCCGGAGGCGACCTCGCCGCGCTCGACCAGTTTGGACAGCGCCATCGGGATGGAGGCGGCCGAGGTGTTGCCGGAGTCCACCACGTCCCGGGCGATGACGGCGTTGACCGCGCCGATCTTGCGGGCGACCGGCTCGATGATCCGCAGATTGGCCTGGTGCAGGACGACGGCCGCCAGGTCCTCCGGGGCGATGCCGGCCTTCTCGCAGACCCGGCGGGCGATCGGGGGGAGCTGGGTGGTGGCCCAGCGGTAGACGGACTGGCCCTCCTGCGCGAAGCGCGGCGGCGTCCCCTCGATCCGGACCGCGTTGCCCATCTCCGGCACGGAGCCCCACAGCACCGGTCCGATGCCGGGCCCCTCCGGGGTGTCGGGGGCCGTCGGGTCGGCGGTGACGACCGCCGCGCCCGCGCCGTCGCCGAGCAGGACGCAGGTGGAGCGGTCGGTCCAGTCCGCGATGTCGGCCATCTTGTCGGCGCCGATGACCAGCGCCCGGGTCGCCGCACCGGCCCGGATCGCGTGGTCGGCGGTGGCCAGCGCGTGCGTGAAGCCGGAGCACACCACGTTGATGTCCATCACGGCGGGCGAGCCCATGCCCAGCCGTGCCGCGACCCGCGCCGCCATGCTCGGGGACCGGTCGATCGCGGTGGAGGTGGCGACGAGGACCAGATCGATGTCCGAGGGCACCAGCCCGGCCGTGGCCAGCGCCTTGGCTCCCGCGTGCGCGGCCATCTCGTCCACCGGCTCGTCGGGGCCACCCACATGGCGGGTCTTGATACCGACCCGGCTGGTGATCCACTCGTCGCTCGTGTCGACCATGGCCGCCAGATCGTCGTTGGTGAGCACCTTGGCGGGCTGGTAGTGGCCGAGCGCCACGACACGTGAGCCGGTCATACGGGTTCCCATCGTCGGGTAGGGCAGGAAACATCCAGTCTTGGTCGCTACCGCCGGGTACGGGGGCACGTGATCCCACAGGAATCCGGCCCACACGTTGGAGCGTTGACAACAGCCTGGTCAGCGTGCTTGGGCCGGGACTGCGACACGGCGGTGCTGGTGCCGGACAATGACGGGGTCAGGTTCCGGCTTCCACCCGTACGGACAGAAGCCATCGCATCACGGACAGAATCGGGGTTCACATCCATGGGACGGGCCACCGAACGCCGCCGCACCCTCCGCATCCGGGACGGTGCCGTCTCCTCCCGCGCGGACACCCTGGTGGCGGAGGAACCTCTGGAGATCCGCCTGAACGGCCGGCCGCTGGCCATCACCATGCGTACGCCGGGCGACGATTTCGCGCTGGCGGCGGGTTTCCTCGTCAGCGAGGGGGTGATCGCCGAGGGGGACGAGGTGCAGTCGATCGTCTACTGCGCCGGGGCGACGGCGGACGGGGTGAACAGCTACAACGTGGTGGACGTGAAGCTCGCGCCCGGGGTCCGGGTCCCCGACATCACGCTGGAGCGGAACGTCTACACCACCTCCTCGTGCGGCCTGTGCGGCAAGGCCAGCCTGGACGCGGTACGCACCACGACCCGGCACCCCGTGGCCGACGCTCCCCCGGTGCGGGTCACCCCGGAGCTGCTGTCCGCCCTCCCGGACCGGTTGCGGGCCGCGCAGCGGGTGTTCGACCGGACGGGTGGCCTGCATGGCGCCGCGCTGTTCTCCGAGGAGGGCGAACTGCTGGACGTCCGCGAGGACGTCGGCCGGCACAACGCGGTCGACAAGCTGGTGGGCCGGGCGCTCACGGACCACCGGCTGCCCCTGTCCCGGGCCGTTCTGCTGGTGTCGGGGCGGGCCTCGTTCGAGCTGGCGCAGAAGGCCGTGATGGCGGGGATCCCGGTGCTCGCGGCGGTTTCGGCGCCGTCGTCACTGGCCGTGGACCTGGCGGCGGAGAGCGGACTGACGCTGGTCGGCTTCCTGCGCGGCCCATCGATGAACGTGTACGCCGGTGAGCACCGGATCGCGTTGGAGGCGGCGGTCCGCCAGGGCTGAGGCGCGGAGGGGCTACCGGCTACCGGCTACCGGCTCACCGTAACCGGCGGGTCCGACAACGCCTCGGAAGCGGAATCCGAATCCGCCGGGTCCCCGGGCGGCTCGGGATCGCGGGAGCGGCGCTTGGCGACCACCGCGCAGACCATCAGCTGCATCTGGTGGAAGAGCATCAGCGGCAGTACCGCGAGGCTCGCGTGCGCCCCGAAGATCACGGTCGCCATCGGCAGCCCGGCCGCCAGGCTCTTCTTCGACCCGGCGAACTGGATGGCGATCCGGTCCGCCCGGCCGAACCCGAGCCGCCGCGCCCCGTACCAGCTCAGGGTGAGCATCAGTGCCAGCAGGACCGCCTCGGCGGCGAGCAGCGCGCCGAGCCGGGCCGGGGTGACCTGGCGCCAGACGCCGGCGACCATCCCCTCGCTGAACGCGGTGTGGACGACGAGCAGGATCGACCCCCGGTCGACCAGGCCGAGAACCTTCTTGTGCCGGGTGAGGAAACCGCCGACCCAGCGGCGCAGCAGCTGTCCGGCGAGGAACGGGACGAGCAGCTGGAGCACGATCTTCAGCAGGGAGTCCGCCGAGAACCCGCCCCCGGTCGAACCGAGGAGCAGGGCGGCGAGCAGCGGGGTCACGAGGATCCCTGCGAGGCTGGAGAAGGACCCGGCGCAGATCGCGGCGGGCACATTGCCCCGGGCGATCGAGGTGAAGGCGATGGACGACTGGATCGTCGAGGGGACCAGGCACAGGAAGAGGAGGCCCGCCTGGAGCTCGGGCGTCAGCACGTACGGCACCAGTCCGCCGCTCGCCAGCCCCAGCAGCGGGAAGACGACGAAGGTGCAGGCCAGGACGGTGAGGTGGAGGCGCCAGTGCTTGAGCCCGTCGAGTGCCTCGGCCGTGGAGAGCCGCGCCCCGTAGAGGAAGAACAACAGCGAGACCGCGCCGGTGGAGACCCCGCCCGCCACGTCGGCGGCGGTACCCCGGGCGGGCAGCAGCGCCGCGAGGGCCACGGTCGCGGCCAGCGCCAGGATGTAGGCGTCGACCGGCAGCCGGGACGGCGGTCTCGGGATGCGGCGGGTCATCTGCTCGGGGTCTCCAGGGGTCGGTCCTCCGTGCCGGGCGGCCCTGCGTGCGGGCCGTGTCGGCGTCCATCCTGCTCCCGCTCCTCCTCATCGGGAATCACGCATACCGCTCTGACTGTCATCACGGATCCCGATAACGTGGGCCCATGGACGCCACGTACGACCCCGCCCAACTGCGTACCTTCCTCGCCGTGGCCCAGACCCTGAGCTTCACCCAGGCCGCGCGCAGGCTCGGGATCCGCCAGTCCACGGTCAGCCAGCATGTGCGGCGGCTGGAGGGGGCGGCAGGGCGGCAGCTGTTCACCCGGGACACCCATCGCGTCGACCTCACCGAGGACGGCGAGGCGATGCTCGGCTTCGCCCGGACGATCCTGTCGGCGCACGAGCGGGCCGCCGCGTTCTTCGCGGGCACCCGGCTGCGCGGCCGGCTGCGGTTCGGGGCCTCCGAGGACTTCGTGCTGACCCGGCTCCCCGAGATCCTGGAGTCCTTCCGCCGTGACCATCCGGAGGTCGAGCTCCAGCTCACCGTGGAGCTGTCCGGGACGCTGCACCGGCAGCTCGCGGCGGGCCGGCTGGATCTGGTGCTGGCCAAGCGGCGGACCGGTGACACCCATGGCGAGCTGATGTGGCAGGACGCGCTGGACTGGATCGGCGCGCCGCAGCTGCGGGTCGATCCGGACCGTCCCGTGCCGCTGGTCGTCTTCCCGCCGCCGGCCATCACTCGTGCCCGTGCCCTGGAGGTGCTGGAGGAGCACGGGCGGGCCTGGCGGATCGCCTGTACGAGTACGAGCCTGAGCGGTCTGGTCGCGGCGGCGCGGGCGGGCCTGGGGGTGATGGCGCACTCCCGGGGGATGATCCCGCCGGGGCTGGCGCCGGTTCCGGCCAGGGCAGGGCTGCCGGAGCTCGGCGGCGTCGACTTCGTCCTGCTGCACGGGAACCGCCGGGGCGCGGCCCAGGAGGCGGCCGACGCGCTGGCCTCCGCGATCCTGGCGGGCGGCGACCGGCTGCACCGCGGGACCGGCGGCGGGGAAGGACCGTAGCCGCCCCCGCGGGCCCGCAGTGGTCGCGGTGATCGCAGTGATCGCAGTCTTCGCGGTAATCGCGGTGATCGCAGTGATCGCAGTGATCGCAGTCTTCGCGGTAATCGCGGTGATCGCAGTGTTCGAGGTGGTCACGGTGGTCGCAGCGGTCGGATTCGGTGGAGATTCCGGCGCGAGCCGCTTACCCCTCCGTCAGAACTGGACCGATCGGACGCCCGAGCCTTGCCCATCTGGCCGGATTTCGACGGTTGACCTGGGCGGACGAGACGGGGTCCGAAGGGTCCGGGCCCCTCCCGCCGGGCCCCCGCTTGGGGTAGCGTCGCGGCGCTGTGCGGAGCGCCACGAGGAGCATGTCATTGCGCGATTTCACTGTCCCACCCATGCCGGCGGCGCCTCAAGTCGGCGGTCTGGCCGATGTGGTCTTCGACTACGCGGAGGACGATCCGCACCGCGTCGCGCTCGGCCGCAAGGACGCCGGGGGCCAGTGGCGTGATGTGACCTCTGCGGACTTCCGCGATCAGGTGCTGGCCCTGGCCAAGGGACTGATCGCGCACGGGGTGCGGTTCGGCGACCGGGTCGCGCTGATGTCCCGTACGCGCTACGAGTGGACGCTCTTCGACTTCGCGCTCTGGACCGTCGGGGCCCAGTCGGTGCCGATCTACCCGACCTCCTCCGCCGAGCAGGTCCTGTGGATGCTGCACGACGCCGAGGTGGTGGCGGTGATGGTCGAGCACGAGGACCATGCGATGACCGTCGGCTCGGTGATCGACCGGCTGCCGCATCTGAAGCGGCTGTGGCAGCTGGACGCCGGAGCGGTGGACGAGCTGTTCGGGGCGGGCGCGGACATCGACGACGAGGTGGTGCAGCGGCACCGGCGCGCGGTGACGCCCGACTCCGTGGCGACCGTCATCTACACCTCGGGGACGACGGGCCGCCCCAAGGGGTGTGTGATCACCCACGCGAGCTTCATGTTCGAGAGCGACACGATGGTCACGCGCTGGGAGCCGGTGTTCCACTCCAAGCCCGGCGACGAGGCGGCCACCCTCCTCTTCCTGCCGCTGGCCCATGTCTTCGGGCGGATGGTCGAGATCGCCGCGGTCCGCGGCCGGGTCAAGCTCGGCCACCAGCCGGAGCTGTCCGCGAACGCGCTGATGCCGGACCTGGTGACGTTCCGGCCGACGTTCATCCTGGCGGTGCCGTACATCTTCGAGAAGGTGTTCAACGGGGCCCGGCGCAAGGCCGAGGCGGAGGGCAGGGCCGGGCCGTTCGACAAGGCCGTCGACATCGCGGTGAAGTACGCCGAGGCCATGGAGCAGAAGGCGTTCGGGGACGGTCCCGGCCCCTCGGCCGGGCTGCGGATGCAGCACCAGTTCTTCGACAAGGTCGTCTACAAGAAGGTCCGGGACGCGATGGGCGGCCGGGTGCGGCACGCGATGTCGGGCGGCTCGGGCATGGACCGCCGGCTCGGGCTGTTCTTCGCGGGCGCCGGGGTGAGCGTCTTCGAGGGGTACGGGCTGACCGAGTCGACCGCCGCGGCGACGGCGAACCCTCCCGAGCGCACCCGGTACGGCACGGTCGGTCAGCCCATCCCCGGCACATCGGTGCATATCGCGGACGACGGCGAGGTGTGGGTGCACGGGCCGAACGTGTTCTCCGGCTATCTGGGCAACCCCGGGGCCACCCGGACGGTGCTGCAGGACGGCTGGCTCGCCACCGGGGATCTCGGTGCACTGGACGAGGACGGCTATCTGACGATCACCGGGCGGAAGAAGGAGATCCTGGTGACGTCCGGCGGCAAGAGCGTCTCCCCGGCCGGTCTGGAGGAACGCGTACGGGCGCATCCGCTGGTGGCGCAGTGCATCGTCGTCGGCAACGACCGCCCGTACATCGCGGCGCTCGTCACCGTCGACCAGGAGTCCGTGGACCACTGGCTGTCGATGCAGGGCCGCACCCCGCTCGGCCCGGCCGACCTGGTGCGGGACCCGGACCTGGAGATGGAGGTCCGCCGGGCGGTGGTGGCCGCCAACACGGCGGTGTCCCAGGCCGAGTCGATCCGTACGTTCCGGATCCTGGCCCATCCGTTCACCGAGGAGACGGGGCTGCTGACGCCCTCGCTGAAGCTGAAGCGGAAGGCGATCGAGACGGCGTACGCGGTCGAGGTCGACGCGCTGTACCACTGACCCGGCGGCGGCGCGGCGGCGCGATCGAGGCTGTCGGAAGGGGGCGGGAATGCTGGGACCTGCCCGCTCGTTGTCGTGGGGAGTTATCAACCGACGACGTTAGGATCGATCGCTCGTGAGCCAGGTCCCCTCCATCACCCTCAACAACGGCCTCGACATGCCGCAGCTCGGTTTCGGTGTCTGGCAGGTGCCGGACGACGAGGCGGAGAAGGCGGTCGCCACGGCCATCGAGACCGGGTACCGGAGCATCGACACCGCCGCGATCTACGAGAACGAGACCGGCACCGGCAAGGCCATCGCCGCCGCCGGCGTCTCCCGTGACGAGCTCTTCGTCACCACCAAACTGTGGAACAGCGAGCAGGGCCACGACCGCGCCCTGCGCGCCTTCGACGCCTCGCTGGACAAGCTCGGCCTGGACTACGTCGACCTGTACCTGATCCACTGGCCGGTCCCGGCGAAGGACGCGTACACCGAGACGTACAAGGTGCTTGAGAAGATCCTTGCCGACGGCCGCGCGAAGGCCATCGGCGTGTCGAACTTCCATCCCGAGCACCTGAAGCGGCTGCTCGCCGAGACCTCCGTGGTGCCGGCCGTCAACCAGGTCGAGCTGCACCCGCAGCTCCAGCAGGGCGAGCTCCGCGCCTTCCACGCCGAGCACGGCATCGCCACCGAGGCCTGGTCGCCGCTGGGCCAGGGCAAGGGCCTGCTGGAGGTGCCGACGGTCGTCGCCATCGCCCAGAAGCATGGCCGTACGCCCGCCCAGGCGGTGCTGCGCTGGCATCTGCAGACCGGCAACATCGCGATCCCGAAGTCCGTGACCCCCTCGCGGATCAAGGAGAACCTCGACGTGTTCGGCTTCGAGCTGGACGCCGACGACCTCGCCGCCTTCGCCGCCCTGGACGAGGGCAAGCGGCTCGGCTCGGACCCGGCGGAGTTCAACGTCGGCGCCTGAGCGTCCGGCCGACGGCGCCCCCACCAGCCACGGTGGGGGCGCCGTCGTCAGCCGGTGCGCCGGCGGCAGTACGGCAACACGGCAGTACACAGGTCGAACCGGGGAGACAGGGAACATGAGCGGCGAACTCGCGCCCGTCGTCGAGGCGGGTCCGTACCGCCTGCGCAACGTCGGCAGCAAGCTGGTGCTGGAGGTGTACGGCGCGGCCAAGGGCAGTGGGGCCCGGGTCCAGCAGGGCGAGGACGACGGGACGGCCGCGCAGGTGTGGCGGCTGGCCCCGGTGCACGAGGGTGCGGCCCTCTTCCACCTGGTCAACGAGCACAGCGGGAAGCGGCTGGACGTGGCCAATGCCGATACGTCGAACGGCACCCGCGTCCAGCAGTGGAAGGCCAACAACTTCGGCGCCCAGGAGTGGCTGATCGAGCAGCACGCGGAGGCGCCCGGAACGGTGACGCTGGTGAGTTTCATCAGCGGGCTCGTCATGGAGGTCGCGGACCGTTCCACCGAGGACGGCGGCACGATTCAGCAGTGGGAGGACACCGACTCCCCCTTCCAGTGGTGGCAGTTGGAGCCGGTGACGTAGGGCAGCGGAGGAGCCCGGGACGGCGTCGCCGGTTCAGTCGCGGCGGCCCAGGTGGACCGTGCGGGCGGTGAGCAGGTGGACATCGGGGCGGTGGTGCAGGCCTTCGGGGTCCTCGGGGTCCAGGAGCCGTCCCAGTACCGCGCTGTCCTCGGCCGACAGCAGCTCGCCCAGCACCTCCCGCTCGCGGGTGATGCTCGCGACGACATGGTCGCGGGCGGGGCCCGAGAGCGGGGCGGGCAGGTCGAGGAGGAAGCTCCGGGTGCCCTGCGGGACGAGGCCGACCGCGGTGAAGAGCGCGCTCCAGTCCTCGGTCTCCCGCTTCGCTCCCGGGAGTTCGGACCGCATGTGCTCGAAGCGCGTGGCGGCGGCCGCGCCCATACGGGCTTCCAGGCCGGGCTGTCCGATGCCGATGTCGCGGGGCAGCCGCCGGGTGGGCAGTCCGCCCTCGACGAGCGCGACCGTGCCGCCGGGCCGCAGGAGCCCGGCGAACCCTGCCAGAGCGGCGCGCTGGTCGCCCAGGTGGTGCAGGGAGTTGCCCGCCCAGATCAGATCGGCCTCGCCCAACCGGTCGAAGTCGGCAGGGAGTTCGGCCTCCAGGGTCTGGAAGCGGTCGATCACGCCGAGGCGCCTCGCGCGGTTCTTCGCGCGTTCCAGGAGAGCGGGCGTCGCGTCCACCGCCACCACTTCGGCCTCCGGGAAGACCCCGGCCAGCAGGCAGGAGACGACGCCGGGGCCGCTGCCGATGTCCAGGACCCGGCGGACCTTCGGCGCGGTGGGCAGGGCGGCGATCCAGCGGGCCGCCTCCTCGTACTGACCACCGCCCAGTTCGGCCTCCTGCTCCAGCAGGGGTCCGAGGACGTCCCAGTCGATGTCCGTCGCCGGGTCGCCGCCCGATCCGTGCACATGGGCATGGGCGTGGGCGTGGGCAGGGGCGTGGGCGTGTACGGGCGTGGCGGATGCGTGCGCGTCGTGGTGGCCGTGACCGGCGTGGCTGCTCATGGGATCAGCCTCTCCAAAGGACGGTCGCCCGGCAATCTTCTTTGCCGGTCCGGCAAATCGAGGTGGTCCCCCGGCGGGCTGCCGCGGTACTCCTGCGGGCTGACGCCCCTGACCCTCTTGAACGCCGCGCTGAAGGCGAAGGGGGTGCTGTAGCCGACCTTCCGGGCCACGGCCTCCACCGTGGCGTCGCTCTCGCGCAGCAGGTCGGCCGCGACGGCGAGCCGCCGGCCGGTCAGGTACGCCATCGGCGGCTCCCCGACCAGCTCGGTGAACCGCCGGGCGAGACCGGCCCGGGACACCCCGGCGCGGGCAGCGAGCGAGGCGACGGTCCAGGGGTGCGCCGGGTCGTTCCGGAGCAGCCGCAGCGCCGTGCCCACGACCGGGTCGCCCATCGCGCGGTACCAGGCGGGGGCGTCGGCCCCGGGTCGGGCGAACCAGGCGCGGAGCACGGCGATGAGCAGCAGGTCCAGCAGACGGTCCAGGACCACGCGCTGGCCCGGCTCGTCCTGGGCGATCTCCGCGTCGAGCAGGTCCAGCAGCGGCTGGGTCCGCGCGTCCGCGGGGACCGTGAGCAGCGGGGGCACGGCGTCCAGCAGACGGCGGCTGATCTCGCCGTCCAGCAGATAGGTGCCGACGAGGACCGTCGTGGCGCCGTCGACCGCGTTTCCCCAGGTCCGTACGGACAGCACCATGTCCTGGGAGAGCGGCCGGCCGTGCAGCGTGGTGCAGACGCCGCCGGGACCGACGAGCGCGTGGGGTGTCGTCCCGGGTGCGTCGGCGACGGTGTACGGATCGGGGCCGCGGACCACCGCGATGTCCCCGGGGCCGAGCCGGACCGCTTCGCCCCCGCCGGGCGGGACGACGAACGCCGTGCCGCGCCGGACCGACATGAGGCAGATCGGGGCCCGGTCCTCGACCCGTACCGCCCAGGGCGGGTCCATCACCATGCGGAGCAGAAACGCGCCCCGGGCCCGTGGCCCGTCGAGAAGTCCGGCGAGAGCGTCCATGGCCGCCAGCCTAGACGCGTGGACGGAGAAGTAGGCGCCTGAGTCTTTGGAGCATGTCCGGGCGGTCTCGGGCCCGGGAGCCTGGAGCCATGACGGAGAACGCGTTCACTCGACGAGACAACGACAACAGCGACAGCCACGGCAACGGCAACGGCGACAGCCACGGCGAGAACGGCGGACGGGGCGTGGGACGGATGGCGGAGCAGGGCGCGGGAGTGGCCGCGGGAACGGTTCTGGTGACGAGCGGCACGGGCAAGACCGGCCGTCGGGTGGTGGAGCGGCTGACGGCACCCTGGGGGTGCCGGTCCGCTCGGGTTCCCGCACGGGCGAGGTGCCGTTCGACTGGCAGGACGAGTCGGGTTGGGCGCCGGCGCTGCGCGGCGCCCGGGCCGCCTATGTGGCGTACCACCCGGACCTGGCGGTGCCCGGAGCGGCGGAGGCCATGGCCACCTTCGGGCGGACCGCCGCCGCGTGCGGGGTGCGCAGGGTGGTGCTGCTGTCGGGTCGCGGCGAGCCGCGGGCGGCCGTCGCCGAGGAAGCGCTGCGCGGGGCCGCCGGGGCGGCGGAGGTCACGGTCGTCCGATCGGCCTTCTTCGCGCAGAACTTCAGCGAGAGCGCGCTGCTGGAAGGCGTGCTCGGCGGCGAGGTGGTGTTCCCCGCGGGAACGACGGCGGAACCGTTCCTGGACCTCGGCGACCTGGCCGACGTGGTGGTGGCCGCGCTGACCGGGGACGGGCACGCGGGGGCGGTGTACGAGCTGACGGGCCCCCGGAGCCTGACGTTCGCGGAGGCCGCCGAGGAGCTGGGCCGGGCGGCGGGCCGGCCCGTGCGGTACGTGCCGGTGACGGGACCCGCGTACGCGTCGCTGCTGGCGGAGTTCGAGGGGTTCGGTCCGGAGGCGGAGTTCCTGGCCGAACTGTTCGCGACGCTGCTGGACGGCCACAACGCGGCGACGACGGACGACGTGAAGCGGGTCCTGGGACGGGAGCCGAAGGACTTCTCCGACTTCGTCTCCGAGACCGCCGGGGACGGTGCCTGGCAGGGCTGAACCGGAACGCCGCGTCCCGCCGCCCGGGCCGGCGGGGTACACCCCGTATACACCGACCGAACGGTAGGCGGAGCGCACATATTGCCGGGGTGCTCCTGGGCCCATAACTTGCCCTTATGGAGCTCGAGTTGCGCCATCTGCGAACGGTACGTGCCATTGCCGACACGGGCAGCCTCACCAAGGCCGCCGCCACACTGGGGCTTGCCCAGCCTGCCCTCAGCGCTCAGCTGCGGCGGATCGAGAAGGCCCTGGGCGGCGCTCTGTTCGACCGCGACCACACCGGGGCGCGGGCCACCCCGCTCGGCGAACTCGTGCTGGAGCGGGCCCGGGTGGTGCTGCCCGCGGTCAGTGAACTCCAGGCGGAGGCTGTGCGGTTCGCCAATGCCACGGGGTCGCTGGACCGGTTCCGGCTGGGCGGCACGCACGGTCCGCTGCTCGGCGGCCTGGTGGACCGGATGGCCGCCGCGCACCCGTCGGTGCCGGTGTCGACGTACACCTCGTGGTCGGTCGCCGAGATCGCCTCGCTGGTGATCGACGGCCGGCTGGACTTCGCGCTGATCGGAACGTGCGGCGAGAGCCCGCCGCCGCTGGCGGACCGGTTGGTCTGGGAGGTCGTCGGGGTGGACCCGGTCTTCGTGATGCTGCCGGAGGATCACGCCCTGGCCGGTGAGACGGAACTGGAGCTGGCGGCCCTCGCGGACGAGTGCTGGGCGGACGTGCCCGGCGACGGCTGCTTCGCCGACTGCTTCACCGCGGCCTGCGCGCGGTCGGGCTTCACCCCGGTGTCGGTGTACGAGACGGACACCTCGTCCGTCGTCCATCTGGTGCAGGTGGGGCGGGCGATAGGGCTGTGCCGGGCGACGTTCCCGCCGGCGCCCGGCCTGGTGACCAGACCGCTGGCCGGCGCGCCGCTCAGCTGGCGTCATCTGGTGGGCTGGCACCCGCACTCCCCCGCCGCGGACGCCGCGGCGGGGACGGTGGCCGGAGCGACCCGCGCGGCCTACGCCGAGGCGGTGTCGCGCAGCCCGAGCTACGCGCAGTGGCTCGGCGCGCACCCGAGGTTCGGCACGGTGGCCTGAGTCCCGGGCCGGGGCGGGGTGCCGAACATCCCAACGCGGCGCGGCCGGTGGGCTGTTCGGCCCCGTCGGGCTATTCGGCTCCGTGGGCCGGGGCGGCGCTCGCCACCCGGGCGGCGAGCGCGAGGTCCTTCTCGGTGACCGCGCCTCCCGCGTCGTGCGTGTGGACGGAGAGGGCCACCGTGTTGTATCCGAGCGTCAGGTCCGAATGATGGTTCAGCTCGTCCTGGATCCGCGCGATGTGGACCGTCAGCGCGGCGGCGGCGAAGTGCGAGGGCAGGCGAAAGGTCCGGGTGATCCGGTCACCTTCCAGCGCCCAGCCGGGCAGGCTCTCCAGCCGGCGGTCGATCTCGGTCGGCGACAGCGGCTCTGCGCTCATGGAACGGCTCCCGTGGGTCTCGGTGGATCGGCGCATGCGTCACAGCGGGCCGGGGCGGCCCGTACCGGCCCCGGCCCGCCGGTGACGTTCCCGCCGGTGACGTTACGGTCTTGGCATGACGACTGTCTTGCCCGACACGGGAGTAGGGCCGCTGCTGCGGGACTGGCGGGAACAGCGGCGCATCAGCCAGCTGGAGCTGGCCCTTCGCGCCGACTCCTCGGCCCGCCACATCTCCTTCATCGAGACGGGCCGCTCCCGGCCCAGCGAGGACATGGTCCTGCGGCTGGCCGAGGAGCTGAACGTCCCGGTCCGCGAACGCAACGCCCTTCTGGTGGTCGCCGGTTACGCGCCCCGCTACGCGCAGACGCCACTCGACGACCCCGCGATGGCTTCCCTCCGCGAGAGCCTCGACCGGCTGCTCGCGGCGTACGAGCCGTATCCGGCGCTCGTGGTGGACGGCATCTACGGGGTGGTGGCGGCCAATCGGGGGATCGCCCTGCTGCTCGAAGGGGTGCCGGAGAAGCTGCTGGCCCCGCCGGTGAACGCCATGCGGCTCACCCTGCACCCGGAGGGGCTCGCCCCGCGCATCGTGAACCTCCCGGAGTGGCGGGCGGACCTGCTGGCGCAGATGGACCGGCAGATCGCCCTCGTACGCTCGCCGGAGCTGCGTGCGCTGTACGACGAGGTGGCCGCCTATCCGGTCCCCGCACGGCCGGCCGGCGCGGGCCGCCGCACCGACGGTGCGGGCGGTGCGGGGCGGGAGCGCTCCGCCGCGTTCGCGCTGCCGATGCTGCTCGAACACGGGGGCCGGGTCCTGTCGTTCGTGTCGTCGATCGCGACGTTCAACACGCCGATGGACGTGACGGTGGCCGAGCTGGCCATCGAGACGTTCCTCCCCGCCGACCGGGAGACGGCCGCCTATCTGCACGCCCACGTCCCGTCCTGACCCTGCCCGCCTGGCCCCTGGCGCCACGACCTGCCGGGGCGGCCGGTCGTGGCGCCGGAGCGCGCGGGATCTCTCAGACGCGCGCTCCGTTGTCGAGCGGATCGCGCCGGGACGCGCCCGCGCGCCCGCGTGCCGAGCCCTTCCCCTTCCGCTTTCCGGCGGCGGGCGGCGGGGTCCTGGTGTTCCGCTCCAGGACGAGGGCTCCGGGTACGGCGGTGAACACCGAGGACCAGGTGCCGACGCAGATGCCGATGAGCAGGGCGAGCGCGAAGTCGGCGAGCGAGTCGCCGCCCAGCACCGCGAGGGCGGCCAGGATGAACAGGGCGCCCATCCCGGTGTTCACGGTGCGCGGGACGGTCTGGAGGACGGCCCGGCGGGCGATGGTGTCCAGCGGTGTCCGCCGGTTCGCCCCCCACATCTCCCGTACCCGGTCGAAGACCACCACCGAGTCGTTGACCGAGTAGCCGATGACGGTGAGCAGCGCGGCCAGGAAGATGCCGTCCACCGGCCGTCCCAGCCAGGCGAAGGCCCCCACCACGAGGATCACGTCGTGCACCATGGCCCCGACGGAGGCCACGGCGAACGTCCAGCGGAACCGGACCGCCAGGTAGGCCAGCTGAACGGCGACGGCGACCCCCAGGGCGATCAGGGCGTTGCGCCGCAGTTCGTCGCCGAGGCTCGGGCCGATCAGCTCGTCCCGTACCTTCGTCGTCTCGCCGCCCTCCTCGGCGAGGGCGGTCCGCAGGGCGTGTTCGCCGTCGTTGTCGAGCTTCCCGGTGCGTACGGACAGGTCGCCGTCCCCGGCCGTGGTGACCTCGGCGTCCCCGAACCCGGCGGCGGCGAGCGTGTCCCGGGCCGTCTCGACGTCGACCGGCCGGCTGGTGGAGTACTCGACCAGCCGGCCCCCGGTGAACTCCACGCCCAGATCGACTCCGCGCACCACGATCCCGGCCACCGCGACGGCGACCAGGGCCGCCGAGACGACGAGCCAGCGGACCGGCTTCCGGAAGAGCTCCGGGTCCTTGCGGACCAGCCAGGTCCGCACGGCGCCTGGGCGCGCGATGCCGTTGACGCTCCGGTAGTCGCTGACGAAGCGGGAGTTGGCGGCGATCTCGGTGAGCGCGCGGGCGATGACCAGCGCGGAGAACATCGAGGCGATGACCCCGATGGCGAGGGTGACCCCGAAGCCCTTGACGGGACCCGAGCCCAGGAAGAAGAGCAGTCCGGCCGCGATCAGCGTGGTCGCGTTGGAGTCGGCGACCGCGCTCCACGCCTTCGTGAATCCGGTGGTCAGCGCGGAGCGCAGGGAGCGTTTCGGCCGTTCGGCGCACTCCTCCCTGGCCCGTTCGAAGACCAGGACGTTCGCGTCGACCGCCATCCCGATCGCGAGGACGAAACCGGCGAGCCCGGGGAGCGTCAGCGTGACACCGAGGGCGACGAGCGCGGCGTAGGAGATCACCCCGTACGCGGCCAGCGCCACGGCGGCCAGCGCGCCGAAGAGTCGGTAGACGAGCGTGATGAAGAGCGCGGTGGCGGCTGCGCCGATGAGGGCCGCCCGGGCGCTCGCGTCGATGGCCGCCGCGCCGAGCGTCGGGCCGACGGTCCGCTGCTCGACGATCTCGACGGGCACGGGCAGGGCCCCGCCCTTGATGAGCAGCGCCAGGTCGCGCGCCTCGTCCGCGCTGAACGAGCCGGTGATCTGGGTGGCCCCGGACGGCAGTCCGGCCCGGCAGCCGACCGAGGGGTCGACCTGCGGCGAGGAGATGACCTTCTCGTCGAGGACGATGGCGACCCTCCGGCGGTCGTCCCCGGCGGGATGACAGGCGGCCTCGCCGGTCAGCCGCTTCCAGTCCTGACCGGCGTCCTTGCGGAATTCGAGCGAGACGCTCCAGCCGGCACCGCCCTGCGCGTCGAAGCCCGCGGTGGCGTCCTCGACGCCCGCGCCGGAGAGCCGGGCGGGGCCGAGGGCGAGGGCGCGGCCCTGCTCGTCGGGGAGGGTCAGCCGGTCGGGGTCGGCGGTGGGACCGGGGTCGGCGGTGGAGCCCGGGTCGGCGGTGGGGTCGGAGCCCGGGGGTTTCTCGTCCGGCTCCTCGGCCGCCGGGCCGTCGACCGCGTGGAAGGTGAGCTGGGCCGTCCGGCCGATCACTTCGGCGGCCTGGCGCGGATCCTGGACATCGGGCAGTTCGACGATGATCCGGTCCTCGCCGGACCGTGTCAGGGTCGGCTCGGAGACGCCCAGCGAGTCGATGCGCTGCCGCAGCACCTCCAGGGTGCGGTCGGTGGTCTCCCGGTCCGCCTCGACGGTGGCGGTGTCCCGGGCCTGGAGCACGATACGGGTGCCGCCCTGGAGATCGAGGCCGAGTCTGGGCGACATGGTCAGGCTGATGTAGACGGAGACGAGCAGGACGGCGACAGCCAGAACCGCTCGCACCGTGGTGGCGCGAGTCATGGAAATCCTCCGGTGGGGCGCCGGGCGCCCTCACCTCAGTGAGGACGCGGCGCCGGATCGGCAGAACAGGACGGATGACCGGTCGTGGGACCGGTGGTCCTGCCCGGAGGCCCCCGTACTCCGGGGAGCGCGCCCCTGCGGCCGCCGGGTACGTCGGAGGGATCCGCGACGACGTGCTGCACGCCGGCGCGCGGCTCGGCCGGCCCCGGTGGAGCGGGCGTCAGCGCGTCGTGCGGCGGCGGTGGCGCGTGAAGAAGCAGGTACGCCCGGCCGGTGCCCGCCCGGGGAGCCTGCGCCGGATCGGCCGCCGCCCTGGGCTGCTCGTGCCCGGCCTGCGCCACCGCACCCGACTCGGCCACGCCCCCGCTCGCGCGGTCCGGCCCCCCGCGGTCGGATCCGCCGAGGTGCCCGGCGCGATGCCGGGAGTCGTGCCCGATGACGTGCCCGGCGCGATGCCGGGAGTCGTGCCCGATGACGTGCCCGGCGCGGTGCCGGGAGTCGTGCCCGGCGTGGTGGAGCTGCGGTGTGGTGGGTGCCGAGGCGGCGATGACGGCGGTGACGACGGGCGCGAGGCTCCGGGAGGTTGGCGGGGCGAGCGCGGCACCGGTGGCCGGGGCGGCGCCGCCGACCAGGGTGAGGACGGTGAGGACCAGCATGGCCAGCAGACACCGCACCCGCGACGCGTTCGGCCGGGACGGTCCCGGGTACGGCGTCACCTCGGTCGGCCGAATTGCTCGGGCGACACCGTCGGATGGCGGAGCACGGAGCTGAGGATCTGTCCGGCGCCGCGAACCACCGTGGTCGACGGGTCGTCGGCCAGGCGCACCCGGGTGCCGAGGCAGCGGGCGATGCGATCGGTGACGTCGGCTCGCAGCGCGCCGCCGCCCGCGAGCACGGGGCCCTTGCGCAGGGCTCCGCGGACTGCGCCGTGCCGGTCGTGTCGCCACATGGACGTGATCATGTCGAGCACCGTGCGGACGAGGACGGCCGGCAGCTGCGCCGGATCGAGACGGTCGAGGTCGTCGAGTCCGCTCTCGGCCTGCCGGGCGTCGGCCACCAGGCCGTTGACGAGGAGCGTGACCTCGGTCAGCTCGGCTCCCATGTCGACGACGAGAAGGGGCCCCGGCGTCCTCGGTCCGACGTACGCGGCGGCGGCCCGGGCGCTGCTGAGGACCAGGACGCGCGACGTCCCGAGCCCGGCGAGCAGGGCGCGCGCCGCGGTACGGTGTTCGGCCCCGGCGAGCACGGGGTGGCTGAGAACGATCACGCTGTCGCTGCGGTCGGGGCCCAGGGCCGCGTCGGCGATGCGGCCGAGCAGCCGGCCGCAGGACTCGGGGTCGACGATGCGCCCGCGCCGGACCGGCCGCTCGTCGCTCCCGTGGGAACCGGAGCCGGGGAACGGGTCGAGAACCAGTCCCCGGCCGGGCACCCAGGCCCGGGTGCGGGAGCTGCCCAGGTCCAGGGCCAGCCCCCGGGCGGCCGGGGGCTGGCCCTGTGCGCCCTGGGTGCCCGGAGCGCGCAGCTGCTGGTGGCGTGTCCGGAGCCCCCGGTGGGAACGCCCCGCCCCGAATGCCCCGGCACCGCTCCCGTCACGAAGCGGTCCGGGGCCTTTCCCCCATGGGCCCGCACCCGGGCGGAGCGGCCCTCGCCACTCGCCGGGCGCGGAAGTGAGCGGGCCGCGAACGGCCAGGACCGGAGTGGTCGGGAGAGCAACGGCCGGGACCGGAGTGGTCGGGAGAGCAGCGGTCGGGGAGGGGCCGGTCGAGGCGGGGACGGTCGGGGCGGGAACGGTCCGGGCAGGTTCCACTCGGTCAGGTGCGTAGAGCCCGTGAAGTCCGTGAGGCCCGCGAAGTCCGTGAAGCCCGTCGGGTGCTCCGGCTTCGCCGGTGACGGGAGACCTCCGGCACGTACCGGCGTCCTCGGACGACGGCGGGACGGCGCGACCCGGTCGCTGTCCGTCGTGCACAGAACGCATCGTCCCTCACCCCCGGCCGCCCATCGCAGCCGCCCACGCACCCGTCGGCCCCACTGATAGCGAGGCACGACCGAGCCCTCACTATGCAATACGGGGTGGTGGAACGCCACTTCCTCACTGATTCACAGGCGCACCATCGCGGCGCGCACGGCAGCCGACCGGCTCAGGCCTCCTCCCCCGCCGCCAGGAAGGCGCCGACCAGCTCCGCGAACTCCTCCGGCACCGCGATCCGGACCCCCAGGTCCTCCGCCTTGGTCCGCTTGGATCCGGCCTTCTCCCCGGCCACCAGCAGACTCGTGCGCTTGGAGACGCTGGAGGACGACTTGCCGCCCGCCCGCTCGATCAGCTCGTTCATCTGGTTGCGCGACAGCTTCTCCAGCGCTCCGGACATCGCGCCCGTGACCACCACGGTCATCCCCGTGAGCGGCAGCGCGGAGCCGGTTCCGGCGTCGCCACCGCCCTCCGCGTCCGCGCCTGCCGCCGCGGCCGACTCCTCCTCCGTCCCCGGCTCCGGAGGCGGGGTGGCCCCGGGCTCCGTCATGGACACCCCGGCCGCGACGAGCTTGTCGATCAGCGGCGCCAGCTCCTCCAGTTCGGCGACCACCGCGGCCGCCTTCTCCTTGCCGATGCCGTCGACCCGCTGGAGCGTCTCCGCGTCGGCGGCGACGATCCGGTCCATCGTGGCGAAATAGCGTGCGATGCGACGCGACATGGAACGCCCCGTGCCCCGGACGCCCAGGGCGCAGAAGACCCGGGACAGCGGCCTGGTCCGGGCGGTTTCGATGGCCGCCAGGAGGTTGTCCGTGGAGGTCTCGCCCATCCGGTCGAGGGCGAGCAACTGCTCCCGCTCCAGGGTGAACAGGTCCGCGAAGTCCGCGACGAGGCCCGCGTCGACGAGTTGGACGACCCGTGTGGAGCCGAGGCCCTCGATGTCGAGCTGATCGCGCCCCGCCGCATACGAGACGGAGGCGACCAGACGGCAGTTACGGCCCCGGGTGCAGCGCCAGCGCTGCTCGCTCGTGTCGATGGCGGAGCCGCACTGCGGGCAGCTCTCGGGGAAGGCGATGGGCGTCTCGTCGCCGGTGCGCAGGTGCACCACGGGGGCCTCGATGCGCGGGATGATGTCGCCGGCCTTGTAGACCATGACCTGGTCCCCCACCCGCAGGTCGCGGCGGGTGATGTCGGCCGGGTTGTGCAGGGTGGCGTAACCGACGGTGGAGCCGTCGATCTCCACGGGTTCCAGGACGGCGCGCGGCGCGATGATGCCCGTGCGCCCGACGTTCCACTCGACGGCCAGCAGGCGGGTGATCTTCTCCACGGCGGGCAGCTTGTAGGCGATGGCCCAGCGGGGCGCGCGGGTGCCGGAGCCTGCCTCGCGCTGGTCGGCCGCCAGGTCGGCCTTGATCACGATCCCGTCGATGCCGAACGGCAGCGAGGCGCGCAGGGCACCTATCCCGTCCACCCGCGCCTGGACCTCCTCGACCGTGGTGGCCCGGAGCGGCGCGACGTCGGTGCCCGCGGCCGTGTGCACGCCGAGATCGGCGACGTACGCCAGGACCTCGCTGTGGGGCAGTTCGGCGAGGGTTCCGGCGAGCTCCCCGGAATCGGGCAACGGCAGCGCGCCGTAGGCGAAGAAGGTCGTCTCCACCCGGTAGGCGCGGTCCTTGGCGCGCAGGGTGCCCGCGGCCCCGTTGCGCGGGTTGGCGAAGGGGGCGCCGCCGTGTTCCGTACGGATCGCGTTGCCCTGTTCGAACTGCTCGTTCGTCATGAGGATCTCGCCGCGCACCTCGATGGTGACCGGGGCGGCCAGCCGCTCCGGCAGGCCGACGACGGCGCCGGCCGCGTGCGAGACGTCCTCGCCGGCCGTGCCGTCGCCCCGGGTGATGAGGCGTTCGAACCGGCCGTCCCGGTAGCGCGCGGCGACCGCCAGGCCGTCGAGCTTCGGCTCCACACTCCACGCGGTCACCGGCCTGCCGATCCGCCGCTCCAGCGACGCGGTCCAGGTCGCGAACTGCTCCGCCGAGAACACGTTGTCCAGCGAGAGCATGGGCACCGTGTGCGGCACATCGCCGACGGCGGCCCCGCCCGCGACCTTGCCCGTCGGCGAGTCGGCGAGCTTCTCCTCCGGGTGGTCCGCCTCGTACGCGGCTATTCCGCGCGCCAGCCGGTCGTAGGCGTCGTCGTCCAGCGCGCTCTCGCCCGTGGCGTAGTACGCGGCGGCGGCGAGGGAGGCCTCTTCCACCGCGGCGGCATAGGCGGCGGCATCGGCGAGCACGGCAGCTGAGTTCGTCATGACCACCATTCTTCCGCCCACCACTGACAACGCTCCCGGTCCGCCTCCCGCCCCGATTCAGGGAGAGCGCTCTCCCGCTCACGGGCTCCCAACTTGCCGTTGATCAGGCTTGTTTGTTGCGGCTGCGCATTCCCTTGACATGCACACGCAGCAATCCTACGTTCCTCCGAGAGAGCGCTCTCTCGCCAAATCAAGGAATCCCCCACTTCCCCGGACAGGAGTGCCGTGCTCTTCCGTCATCAACGCAACCCCGACCACCGCCGCCAACGATCCCTGCCGCCCTGGCGGTACAGAATCGCCGGACTCGCCGCGGCCGCCCTCGCCCTCTCCTTCCTCCAGGCCAACGTGGGCAACGCGGCGGCCGAGCGGGCCGCCGCCGAAGCCGCGCCGAGGGCCGCCGCCGACGTGGTGCGGGTGGCCGAGTTCCTCGCGGAATGCCCGTACACCCACCGGGCCCCCGACGACCCGATCGTCTTCCCCGGGCTGCCGGGCGCCTCCCACATGCACAGCTTCTTCGGCAACGACACCACGCACGCCGGTTCCGATCTGGCCTCCCTGGAGCGGGGCCGTACGTCGTGCGCCCCCGAGACCGACCTGTCGTCGTACTGGGTGCCCACGCTCTACGACGGCGACAAGGAGGTGGAGCCCACCGGGACCACCTTCTACTACCTGGGCGAAGGCGTGAGCGACGACGTCATCCGCCGGATCGAGCCCTTCCCCAAGGGCCTGCGCATCGTGGCGGGCAATGCGAAGGCGACCGGCCCGCAGGACAACACGATCGCCCGCTGGTCGTGCCTGCACGCCGGTGAGGTGAACCCCTCGCAGAACTTCGTGAACTGTCCGCCCGGCACGATGATGGAGTCCTACCTGGACTTCCCGCAGTGCTGGAACGGCACGGACCTCGACTCGGCCGACCACAAGAGCCACATGGCCTACCCGGTGGCCGGGAACTGCCCGTCCACCCACCCGGTGCCGGTGCCCAAGCTCCGGCAGGTGCTGCGCTATCCGGTGAACGGCGACCCGGCCCGCTTCCGGCTGGCGTCCGGCCCCGGCTACACGATGCACGGCGACTTCTTCAACGTATGGCCGGAGGAGGAGATGGCGCAGCGCGTCCGCGACTGCATCAACGCGATCGTCAAGTGCGGCTTCGACGGCAAGCCCTGACCCGCCGCCACCACGGCCCGTCGCACCACGTCCGTCCCGGGGCCCGGCTCCGGGGCGGACACCCTTCCCTCCCGCACGAGGACAGCTCATGAACCCCTTGGACCTGCCGCCGCTCCACCGGGCCGCCGTCCTCGCCTTGTTGCTCGCGGTGGGGCTCGGCGGTGCGGCCGGCTGCTCGTCGGCGGCGGGTTCCGCGCCCCGCACCGCGGAGGCGCGGGAGTCCGCTCCGGGCGTCTCCCCCGCGCCGGCCGGCGCCGCGTCCGCCACCCCCACCGACGTCGGCTGGGTCCAGTTGATGACCCCCATGAACCAGCAGGCGGTGAAGCTCCTGACACTCGCCGCCGAGCGGGCCGCCGAACCGCGGGTGCGCGCGTTCGCGGTGCGGCTGCGCACCGGACACGAGGCCGAACTCGGCCACCTGCGCCCCCTGTTGACGCGCATGGGGCTGCCCCTCACCGATGTGCACGCGGGGCACGACATGCCCGGCATGGTGACCGGACAGGACCTGGAGGCCGCCCACGCCGCCGAGGGGCCCGCGTTCGACCGGTTCGTCCTCGAGCGGATCCGGGACCACCTGCGCCACTCCGCACAGGTGTCGCGCTCCGAGATCACCGCGGGCGGCCGGGCGGACGCCCGCGAAGTGGCCCGCGCCCTCGTGACGGCGCGCGAGACCTTCCTCGCCGAGCTGGAACGGCTGCCGGGCGCGGTGCGGCCCCTCGGCTGAACGGGGCGGCCGGCCTGCGGGTATAAAGGGCTGCATGACAGCCGAAGTGCCGCAGCCCGTACGCCCCGCGACCTTGGAGGACGTGGCGGCCGTGGCCGGTGTGTCACGGGCGACGGTGTCCCGGGTGATCAACGGGGCGACCACGGTGGACCCCGCCCTGCGTACCGTGGTCGAGGAGGCGGTGGCGACCACCGGTTACGTGCCCAACCGGGCCGCCCGCTCGCTGGTGACGCGGCGCACCGACTCGGTGGCCCTGGTGGTCTCGGAGCGGGAACGGCGGCCGATGTCCGAGCCGTTCGTCGGCCGGATGTTCTCGGACCCGTACTTCGGGCGGGTCGTCAGCGGGCTGCTGGAGGTGCTGCGCCCCGCGGGCATCCAGATGGTCGTGATGCTGGCCGACGACGAGGCGTCCCGGGGCCAGTTGCTCTCCTATCTGCGCCATGGCCATGTCGACGGGGTCGTGCTGATCACCACGCACGCGGACGACCCGCTTCCCGGGCTGCTCCAGGACACCAGGATGCCCGCCGTCCTCGCGGGCCGCCCCCACCGTCCGTCCCCGCTGGCCTATGTGGAGGTGGACCAGCACGCCGGGGCGCGGCTGGCGGCCGACCACCTGGCCGCGCTGGGGCGACGCCGCATCGGCACCGTCTCGGGCCCCCAGGACATGCCCGCGGGGCAGGTGCGGCTGACCGGTTTCCTGGAGGCCGTCGCCGCCCACGGCATCGACGACGTGGCCTGCGCCGAGGGGGACTTCACACATCTGGGCGGGGCCGCGGCGATGCGGCGGCTGCTGGCGGACCGCCCCGACCTCGACGGGGTGTTCATCGCCTCCGACCTGATGGCCCTGGGCGCGCTCCCGGTCCTGCTCCGGGCCGGGCGCGATGTGCCGTCCGACGTGGCGGTGGTCGGCTTCGACGACAGCAGCGCGGCGGCCGCCTGCGACCCGCCCCTGACCACGGTGCGGCAGCCGGTGGAGGAGATGGCCGCGGAGATGGCCCGGCTGCTGCTGAAGCAGATCGGCGAACCGCGCGGCCCCTCGCCCTCCGTGCTCTTCCCGCCGACGCTGGTACGACGGCAGTCGGCCTGATCGGGTGGCCGGCCACCTGGTCGCAGTCGGCCGGCCACCTGATCCGGCGGCGGACGGCCTGCCGGCGGCAGGCGACCTGAGCCGGCGGCGGACGGCTTGTCGGAGGGCGAAACCCCGGAGAGCGACGCCCCTGCCGGAGAAGCGGCCTGTCGGGGGACGGTCCGCCGGTCAGGCCGTCGTGCCCGGCGCTTCCGGCACCGGGGCATCGCCCGGGAACGGCTCGTCCGCCAGGCCGGCCCCGCCGAAGCCCTCAGCCCGCACCGGTACCTGGGGACCGGAGGACTCCTGGAGCCAGCGGGTCAGCACCCGGTGCACGGCCTCGGCGCCCACCAGCCCGCCGCCCGGCGGCGCGGGGGCGCCCTCCGCGGTCTCGGCGGCCACGATGTCGAGCGGGTCCGTCAGCGCGCGCGGCCAGAGCAGGAACGGCCGGGACTGTTCGCCGCCGAGGCCGCCGTGCGAACCGATCTGCTCCTCGAAGGCGTGCACGGTCCCGGTGGCGGGGTCGTACATGGAGTTGACCATCACGTCGGCGACGTGCGGGAAGGTGTCGGTGCGCCGTACGGCGGCGGCCGCCCCGACGCCGAAGACCGCGAGCGGACCCTCACCGTCGGTCAGTTCGGCGACGGGTACTTCGGCCCCGCCGGGCCCGAGCACCACGGAGCCGTGCTCGCCGCAGCGGACGAGGAGGAAGCCGATCCCCGGATGGTTGGCGAGCGTGGACAGCAGCGCCGGGTGGCGGCGCTCGATCTGTTCGCGGGAGGCGCGCCCCTCGATGTCGGGGAAGGAGATCAGCCCGAGGTTGCCGGAGGCCAGCACGATCGGGTCGGAGAGCTTGGCCGGGTGCTCGGCCTCCTGCCCCTCGACGGGGCGGTGCAGGGCGATCCGCACCGCGTCGCGGGCCTCGGAGGCGCTGCGGGTGCGCTGGGCCCGGCGGGGCACGGGCAGCCCGCAGCCCGCCCGGACGAGGTCCTTGAGCGTGAGCCCGTACATTCCCGCGAACGTCTCGCCGGGGCTCTGGCCGTGGTCGGAGAGAAGCACGATCCGGTAGGCGCGCGGGGTGTGGTCGGCGATCTTGGCGATCAGGGCGAGGGAGCGGTCGAGGCGTACGAGGACCTTCTCGGCGTCGCGGCTGTGGGGTCCCGAGTGGTGGGCGACTTCGTCGTAGGCGACGAGGTCGGCGTAGACGGCGGTGCGTCCGGCGAACATGTCGCCGAGGACGGCGGTGGCGACCACGTCGCGCTCCACGACGGTGGCGAAGGCGCGGATGAACGGGTAGAGCCCGCCGCGCTTGATCCGCGGGGTGACCTTCCGGGCGCGGGCCCGGGTCGACTGGCCGATCTCACGGAGGACCTCGGCGACGAAGGAGAGGGCCGTCCGGGTGGCGTTGGCCGGGTCGGCGAAGTAGGCGAAGTATCCGGCGCGGGAGCGGCGGCCCTTGCCGCGCCGGGCGGCCATGGAGAGCACCAGGGCGAGCTGTCCGGCTCCGCCGCTGAAGAGGTTGCCCCGGCTCGCGCCGTCGACGGTGAGCAGACCGCCGTCGCGGGTGCGCTCGATGGCCCGGCGCTGCATTTCGAGGGCGCTCGCGGGACGGCTGGAGACCATGACGGTGCGGGTCTCCTTCTCGTACCAGCGGAACGCGGGGACGTCGTGGTTGCTGCCGTGCAGGATGGCGAGCTGGCTGGCGCCGGTCTGGCTGGACCAGTCGGTGCGCCAGGGGGTGAGCCGGTGCCCGGAGGAGTCGGCGAGCCAGCCGGCGACGGTCGGCATGAGCCCGTCGGCCGCGGCCTTCACCAGGACGTCGTGGCCGACCCCGTCGAGCTGGAGGAAGACGGTGCCGGGTGGTCCGTCGCGGCCCGGTTCCGGCGGGCCCGGGGAACGGCCGCGTCGGCGGCGCCGGTCGGCGAGCCGGGAGAGCCGCCGGCGGTAGGCCTCGTCGTCGCGGACGGCGAGGGCGGTGGAGGTGGCGGAGGCGACGGCGGACATCACGGCGGCGACGACGACGGCCGTCTCCGGGTTGGCGTCGCCGCGCCCGTCCGGGATGAGGCGCAGCGCTATCAGCAGCAGCGAGCCGTTGAGGAAGAAGACGAGGGCGCCCAGGACGAGCGCGGGCACGATGAGCAGGGCCCGCACGAGGACGGGCCAGACCAGGGCCGACAGGAGGCCGAAGGCGCCCGCGCCCCAGGCGGCGGTGAAGGCCGTCCTGGTGATGGTGTCGCCGTCGTCGGCCTGGAGCTGGAAGTCGGGCAGGGCTCCGGCCAGCACGAGCATGGTGAGGGTGGACACCGCCCAGACCGCGATCACCCGCATCAGGGCTCTGCCCGCCGTACGCCACTTCCCGTCGCCCACGCCGGTCCACCTCATGCTCTTCCGCTCCGGGCCCGGTCGTCCGAAGCCTGACCTTCAGCTTTTCACAGCGCCGGCGCCGGTCAGCGGCTTCGCTGGGAGCCGCCGAGGCTCGGCGGGACGGTACGGGGGGCGCATAGGCTCGTACCGGCGCGGGGGGGGGGGCGCCCCCCCCCCCCCCCCGGCCCCCGCCCGGGGGGGCGGGGGGGGGGCTCCCAAAAAAAAAACAAAAAGAAAAAGTTAAAATTAAAATTTAAATTGTTTAAGATTATAGAGAGG
>NZ_JBIVUV010000001.1:0-23328 GCF_044768525.1 Streptomyces sp. NPDC091287 | reverse complement strand
ACGGGGGGGGGGGGGGGGGGGGGGGGGGGGGGGGGGGGGGGGGGGGGGGGGGGGGGCCGGGGGGGGGGGGGGGGGGGGGGGGGGGGGGCGGGGGGGGGCCCCGGGGGGGGGGCCGGGCCCCCCCCCCCCCCCCCCCCCCGGGCCGGGATCAGGGATTCCGGGATCAGGGATTCACAGATCACAGATATCGGATCAGTGATCAGTGATCAGTGATCAGTGATGACGAGGATCGAGCGAGGAGGCCGAGGTGCCGGTGGAGATCACCTGGTGGGGTCATGCCACCTGCACGATCGAGGACTCGGGGGTGCGGGTGCTGACCGACCCCCTGTTCGTACGGCGCTTCGCGCATCTGCGCCGCCGCCGGGGCGAGGTACCGCCACCGCAGGCCGCGGTCGCCGAGGTGGTGCTGATCTCCCATCTGCACTCCGACCATCTGCATCTGCCGTCGCTGGCCCGGCTGGCTCCCGGCAGCCGACTGGTCGTGCCGAGCGGCGCGGTCGCGGCCGTGCCGGGTCTGCGGGCGCTGCGGCGGATGCGACAGCTGCACGTCACCGAGGTGAAACCGGGCGAGACGGTGCGCGTCGGCGAGGTGCGGGTGCGGGCGGTCCCCGCCCTGCACGACGGGCGGCGGCTGCCGGTCGGGCCGCACCGCGCGCCGGCGCTCGGCTATGTGGTCGAGGGCGAGGCACGGACGTACTTCGCCGGGGACACCGGGCTCTTCGACGGGATGGCCGACGCGGTGGGGCCGGTGGACGTGGCGCTGCTGCCGGTGGGCGGCTGGGGCCCCTTCCTGGGGCCCAGCCATCTGGACCCGGCCCGCGCCGCCGAGGCGCTGACCCGTCTGGCGCCGAGGTCGGCGGTGCCGGTGCACTACGGCACGTACTGGCCGATCGGTCTGGACGGGGTGCGCCCGCACGAGTTCCACGCGCCGGGCGACGAGTTCGTACGGCACGCGGCGAAGCGTGCGCCCGAGGTGACCGTGCATCTGCTGGGGCACGGCGAACGCGTCAGGCCGGAGGCCGGCCCGTGATCCAGGAGATCCAGCAGGTGGTGCGGGAACTGCCCACCGAGTCGACCCAGCAGGCGGTCGGCTACCCGACGCTGTTCGCCCTGGTGGCGCTGGGGTCCTTGGTGCCCGTGGTGCCGACGGGGGCGCTGGTGAGTTCGGCGGCGGTGGTGGCCTTCCACCAGACGTCGCCACTCACCCTGCTCTTCGTGTTCCTGACAGCGTCGACCGCCGCGTTCCTCGGGGACGTCTGTCTGTACTGGCTGGGGCAGCGCGGGGTCCGGTCGAAGAACGGTTCGAAGTGGCTGGAGGCGATCACCCGCCGGGCCGCGCCGGAGCGGCTGGCCCAGGCGCAGGAGAAGCTGGCGGATCACGGCGGGGCGGTGCTGGTGCTGTCCCGTCTCGTTCCGGCCGGGCGGATCCCGGTGATGCTGGCGTGTCTGCTGGGCAGGATGCCGTTGCGGCGGTTCGCCCGGGGCGATGTTCCGGCCTGCCTCGCCTGGGCGGCGACGTACCAGTTGATCGGCATCCTGGGCGGTTCGCTGTTCCCGGAGCCGTGGCAGGGGGTGGTCGCGGCGGTCGCCCTGACGCTGCTGATCAGCGGGGCTCCGGCGGTGTGGCGCAGGCTGCGGTCGCGGTTCGGCCGCGAGCCGTCGTAGCCGCGCTCAGCGCAGCGCGCCGAACACCGCCGCGAAGCTGTCCAGCGCCCGCGCCACGTGCGCGAGCTCCAGGGGCTCGGCTGCGGTGAGGGACTCCGTCTGCTGCTGCGGTGTGGCCCCCAGCAGGGGTCCGGTGCCCAGGCGTACGCGCAGGGCGCCCAGCTCGTCCCCGAAGCGGTGTCCGCCCGGGGCCGGTGCGCCGAGCCGGTCGGTAAGGTAATCCTCCAGCTCCATGGAGTCCGTCACGCCCACGTCCGCCAGCCGCGAGCGCAGCGGCCCGAGGTCGGCGTAGAGGTGGCGGCCCGCCTGCGGTGGGCGGGCCAGCGCGCCGGAGCCGAGGACCGCACGGTGGGCGGCGGAGGCGACCTCGGCCTGGAGCGCCGCGGCGCGCCGGATCCTCTCGCGCACGGACTCCGGCTCCCCCAGCGCGCGGGCGGCCGCGTGGGCGACCGGAGTCGCGACGAGGGCGCCGAGCGCGGTGAGGATGTCCAGGGTGCGGGCGTGCCGGACGGCGGCCCGGGCGGTGTCCGGGAAACGGGCGACGGCGACCGGCCAGGCGGCCGGTACGAGGGCTCCGGACAGGTCGGCGATCACCGTGACATCGTCCGGGCACATCTCGGCGGGGCTGAGCAGGACGGTGTCGCGGGGCCGGTGCACGGTGTCGCGCCAGGTCTCGTCGCTGATGATGTGCAGCCCTTCACCGACCGCCGCCTCGCACGCCTCGTGGACCAGTTCGGGCGGAGCGACGGTGGCCGTGGGGTCGTCCACGACGGAGAGCAGCAGCAGTTGCGGCCGGCCGCCCTCCGCACGGACCCGGCGGACGGTCTCCAGCAGGGCGTACGGGTCGGGCACGCCGCCGCATTCGGCCGGGGTCGGCACGTGGTATGCGGGACGGCCCAGCAGGCGGGCCTGCGGCATCCAGGCGGCCGGGCAGGGGCGGGGCATGAGGACGTCGCCGCCATGGGCGCCGATCAGGGCCAGGAGGAGCGGCTGGGCGCCGGGGGCGGCGGCGATGCCGCCCGCCGCCCCGTGCAGTCCCCGCCGGTCCCAGTAGCCGCGGGCCGCCTCGCGCAGCCGGGCCCCTCCACCGGGGGGTTCCGGGCGGGTCCTGGCCGAGGCGGCGGCAAGGACGGCGGCCAGTTCCGAGAGGACCGGGAGGCCGGGGTCGGGGGCGGGCGGCCCGTAGCGGACGGGGCCGTGGTCCTCGTGCGCGGGTGCGTGGTCCTCGGTCCCGTGCATCCGGCCCTCCTCCGCCGCTCTTCGCTTCTTCGCTTCTTCGCTCCGCGTCTGCGGCGACTCCGGCGTCTCCGCAGCGCCGCCAGGACCATCAGGTCCGGGTCCGGGTCCGGGGTCCAGGGTCCGGACCGGGTGCTCCGGTTTCGTTTTCCGGTCGACGGCCGCCGGCTTCCACGGTCGACGGACCCCGCCTTCTCCGGTCGACGGCCTCCGGCTTCCTTCTGTCGACGGCCTCTGGCTTCTTTATGACGGCCTCTGGCTTCTTTATACGGAGGTTCCGGGCGGCCCGCCCGCCCAGTCGCGCGCCCGCTCCGGGGGCCGCCGCCGCGTGGGCTGTTCCGCCGGCCGGTGGCGGCGCGTGGCCGGGGTCTCAGCGCGCCTGCTGGTTCAGCGTGGCCCGGCCGGGTATTCGCTGATCCATGGCCTCCCCGAGAACCTCACCCGCCACCGTCAACACCACCGCTCCCGCCGTCGCCCGGTTGCGCGGCTGGCTGCAGGAGCGGGACCTGTCCGTCTTCCGGAGCGTCGCGGACCGGCACTGGCCGGGCGCCGATCCGCTGCTGCCGAAGCTGAGCCGGAGCGCCAACCACGGGCTGCTCTGGTTCGGGGCGGCGGCCGGGATCGCGGCCCTCGGCAGCAGTGCGCGCTCGCGTCGGGCCGCGCTGCGCGGGGTGGCGTCCCTCGCCGTGGCGTCGGCGGCGATCAACACGGTCGGCAAGGGCGCGGTGCGCCGCGAGCGGCCGATAGCGGACCTGGTGCCGGTGGTGCGGCAGCTCAAGCGGCAGCCGATCACCACCTCCTTCCCCTCGGGCCACGCGGCGTCGGCGGCGGCCTTCGCCACGGGGGTGGCTCTGGAGTCCAGGGGCTGGGGAGCGGTCGTGGCCCCGGTCGCGGTGGCCGTGGCCGCCTCCCGCGTCTACACCGGGGTCCACTATCCGAGCGATGTGCTGGCGGGTGCGGCGCTCGGCATAGGGGCCGCGTTCGCCCTGCGCGGGGTCGTGCCCACCCGGGGCCAGCTGCCCGCCCCCGGCCGTCCGCCGGGCGAGGCCCCGGCCCTGCCCGCGGGGAAGGACCTCGTCGTGGTGGTGAACCAGGAGTCGGGCACGGCCACGGCGACCGCGTCGTTGGTGCGCGAGGCGCTGCCCGCGGCGGAGGTGGTGGAGGTGCCGCCGGAGGAGCTGTCGGCCGCGATGGAGAAGGCGGCGGGCCGGGGCCGGGCGCTGGGCGTCTGCGGAGGTGACGGCACGGTGAATCTGGCGGCCTCCGTGGCGGCGACGCACGGGATGCCGCTGGCGGTCTTCCCCGGCGGCACGCTCAACCACTTCGCCTACGACCTGGGCATCGAGACCGTCCACGAGACCGCCGCCGCCCTCACCGCCGGCGACGCCATCAAGGTGGACCTCGGCCGCTTCCGGCCGGGGCCCAAGGGGGCGGACGGGGCGGACGGGTATTTCCTCAACGCCTTCTCGCTGGGTGTCTATCCGGAGCTGGTGCGCACCCGGGAGCACTGGTCGCCGCGGATCGGCGGCTGGCCGGCCGGCGTGCTCGCGGCCTTCCACGTGCTGGGCGGCCGGCAACCGCTGGAGGCCGAACTCCAGGGGCGCAGGCGGCGGTTGTGGCTGCTCTTCGTCGGCAACGGCCTCTTCCAGCGGGTGGGCCCCGCCCCGGGGCGCCGCCACAACCTGGCGGACGGGCTGCTGGACGTCCGGGTGGTGCACGGCGGCCGGACGCCTGCGTTGCGTCTGCTGGCGGCGGCGGTGGCGGGACCGCTGACCCGCTCCCCCGCCCATGCCGCCGTGCGGCGGCGCCGGGTGCGGATCGGCGGCCTCGCGGCGGGGACTCCGTACGCGTACGACGGTGAAGTGGCCCACTCCGGAACGGAGCTGACGATCGACAAGCTGCCGGAGGCGCTGACCGTCTACTGCCCGATGCCGACCTGACCACCTGGGCCTTCCCTCGGCGAAACCAGGCTGAACTTTCAGGCACCACCCAGCAGCCGTCCGCATATCAAGACGCCTATCTCATCATTCGACATGTCGGCGTACGGTGTTCCTGTCGCCGCGCCCGTCGGCGCGAGGTTTTCGGGAGAGGACACAACGCCATGCCGAAGGAGACCGCCGTGTACACGCACGGCCACCACGAGTCGGTCCTGCGCTCGCACCGCTGGCGGACCGCCACCAACTCGGCGGCGTACCTCCTCGACGAACTCCGCCCCGGCCTGGCCGTGCTGGACGTCGGCTGCGGCCCCGGGACCATCACCGCCGATCTGGCCGCGCTGGTTGCCCCGGGCCGGGTCACCGCGGTGGACACCACCGAGGACATCCTCGGTCAGGCCGCCGCGGTGGCCGCCGAACGGGGCCTGGAGAACGTCGAGTTCGCGGTGGCCGACGTCCACGCCCTGGACTTCCCCGACGACTCGTTCGACGTGGTCCACGCCCATCAGGTGCTCCAGCACGTGGGCGACCCCGTCCAGGCGCTGCGTGAGATGCGGCGCGTCTGCCGACCCGGCGGGGTGGTCGCGGCGCGGGACAGCGACTATGCGGCGATGACCTGGTATCCGCAGGCCCCTGGTCTCGGCGAGTGGTTGGAGGTGTACGGCCGGGTGGCCCGCGGCAACGGCGGCGAGCCCGACGCCGGCCGCAGGCTCCTCTCCTGGGCGCGGCGGGCCGGGTTCACCGACATCATCCCCACCGCGGCCGCCTGGTGCTTCGCCACCCCGGAGAGCCGCGCCTGGTGGAGCGGCCTGTGGGCGGACCGTACGACGGACTCGGTCTACGCCGAGCTCGCGGTACGGGGCGGGCACGCGAGCGCCGAGCAGCTCACGGCCATCGCCGGGGCGTGGCGCTCCTGGGGCGAGGAGGGCGACGGCTGGTTCATGGTCCCGCACGGCGAGGTGCTCTGCCGGGCCTGAGGCGACGGGAGGACGGCGTGGGGTGAGGCGGTACGAGGTGAAGAGGTTCTCCGGCCCGCCCGGAACCGATCACACCGGTGGCGGCCGCCAACTACCCTCGTAGGCATGGAGATCCTCGGAACCACGCTGCGTATCTGCGTCGACGACCTGGAGGCCTCGGTGGCCTTCTACGAGGGGCTGACGGGCACGTCGGCCCTGCGCTTCGAGCGCGGCGGGGTGTCGGTGGCCGCGATCGGCTGCTTCCTGTTGATGAGCGGGCCCGAGTCGGAGCTGGAGGTGCTGCGCAAGGTGGGCGCGACCATCGCCGTCAAGGACGTCGACGAGGCGAACGCGGCGCTGACCCGGGCGGGCGCGCGGGTCCTCGCGGGACCGGTGCCGACCCCGGCGGGCCGTAACCTCATCGCGCTGCACCCGGACGGCTCGGTCTTCGAGTACGTGGACCGCAACGTCACCGTCTGACCGGCCGCCCGGGGCGCGTTGATCACTCCTGGGGCGGGCGCATGCGGAAGTCGTAGGCGTCCGGAAGCGGTTCGTCGCTGACGGACGCCCACAGCTCGCCGAGGATTCCGGCCCCTTCGCGCAGATCGGCGACCTCGAATCCGGCGTCGAAGATCTCCCGGGCCGCCCCGGTGTCTCCCTCGGCGACCAGGATCCGGGCGAGGAGCAGCCGGAAGCGTCCGCGCTCACGGATCTCCCCCGGCAGCCCGGCCAGCAGCGCCCGGGCCGGCCCGGGCCGGTCGGCCGACAGGTGTGCCTCGACGGTCTCGCGGGCCAGGGCGACGAGGAGGGCTGTGTCCTCCGCCGACGCCGTGAGGTCCTCCGCTCCGACGGCCCCGGGAGCCCCGAGGTCCGCGAAGGCCTCCGCGTACAGCTCGGCGGCGTGGTCCGGCCTGCCGCTCTCCTCGGCGGCGACGGCGAGGCAGCGCAGCAGGGGCCAGCGCGGCGCGGGGCCGCACTCCAGGCCGCGTTCCCAGCTGCGGACGGCCTGCGCCCGGTCGTCGGCGTGCCACTGCGCGATGCCGAGGTGGTATTCGGTGTGCGGGTCGGCGTCGGCGGTCTCCAGCATGTCCCGCCAGGGCCGCGAGACCGGTGTCGGGCCGGGTATGCCGTGCGGGTCCGGCTTCGGCAGGGTGCCGTGCTCCAGCAACTCCCGCCAGGGGGCCTGCTGGGCGCCGATGGCGGTGGCGGGGAACGGGGTGCCGGGCAGCCGGTGGCCGCCCCGCAGCACCTCCAGCGCGCCCCAGCCGGAGCCGGTGGCGAGCATCTCGCCCGGTTCGGCGTCGGCGTGCGGCAGCCAGGCCGCGTACGCCTCGTCCACCGCGCCGCGCGGGAGAGCCTCCTCCAGCCGCGCGGCGGCCTCCCCGGTGGCTGCGGCCCAGTCCCGGCCGTGCACGGCGGCCGGGTCGGCGGAGAGCGGACCGTAGGACTCCAGCCAGCTGAACGCGGCGCCCGCCTCCAGCGGGACGTGCTCCAGCTGGGTGCGGGCCAGCCCGGCCTGGATCTCCGCGTAGCCGCCGCCCCCGGGCCCGTTCAGCCACTCCTGCCAGCGGCGGCCGCCTCTCCCGTGCCCCCAGCGGAACAGTTTGCGGCCGCGCAGCAGGTCGGTGGAGGTCTGGGCGAGCCCGTGGCCGTCCCCGTCGAGCGCGGCGATCCAGCGCCGGGCGCCGTCGGGCAGCTCGTAGAAGTGGTCGGCGGGGTACTCGGAGCGCAGCGGATAGGTGTGGTCGAGGCCGCCCGACTCCGGGACGCCGACCCGGGTGAGGGCGTGGTCGTAGCCGAAGTGCCAGGCCTCGTCGGCCGGGGCCAGTACGCGGGTGTCCGGGGTCTCCGGGACGGCGATGTTGGACCACCAGTAGACCGGTGCGGGCTGTTCGTGCGGGTTGCGTATCCGCACGCCGACGTGGAGGAAGTCGGAGTCGTCGGGGAGCCAGAGGTCCACCTGGAAGGGCAGGTCGCGCAGCCGCTCCCATTCCCAGAGCCGGACCATCGTGGAGCCGTCCGGGGCGGGCACCAGTGCGGCGTGGAGCGGTGCGCAGGACAGGGTGGTGTGGCCGGTGGCGCCGATGTTCCACTCGATACCACCGGAGAACCAGGCCCCGTTGAGGGCGAAGGCGGCGGGCTGGAGGACCGGGTTGCGGTGGAGCAGTTCGCGACCGGTGGGTTTGTGGTGCAGGGAGTGGATCCGGCCACCGAGTCCGGGCAGCACGGTGACGCGCAGCCGGGCGTTCTCGATGACGACGGCGTCGATGTCGGTGGGGGTGCGCTCACGCCCGTAACCGTCGAGCAGCCGGGTGGGCAGTACCGTGCGCAGCGGCCGGTGGCCCAGTTGCCGGGCCATGTCGCGGGGCAGGCCCGCCCGTTCCCGGGGGTCGAGCACGGGCGGCGGCGCGGACGCCCGCAGCGGCGGGAGCGGGTTCTCCGGCCCGAGCGGCGCTGCGGGCAGGTTCAGTACGGCACGTCGTACGGTCGTGGCCAAGGCACCCTCGTTCCCTCGCGGCGGGCCGCCGCAGGTCCGGGCGCCCCCGGTGACCATGGAACACGCAGGTGGCCACGTGGGCCAGAGGCCCGTCGGCCGGATTTTCGCGCGCTCGGGGTCCGCCCCGGACTCCGCAAGGCCGGGGCCGGCTCCTCAGGCGTCCGGGGCGGTGTCCGTGAACGCGTCGACGACGAGGTCGGCGAGCAGCGCGCCCGCCGTGCCGTCCGGGTCGAGATCGGGGTCGTAGATGGTGACGTTCAGCCCGACGCAGCGCGGGGAGGAGACGAGCGTGCGCAGCAGCGGGGCGAGTTCGTGCGGGAGGAGGCCGCCGTCGTCGGGGCTGTCGACGGCGGGCATGACGGCCGGGTCGAGGACGTCGGCGTCCAGGTGGACCCAGTAGCCGTCGAGTGCGGGGGTCTCCAGGCTCTCCACGGTGGCCCGCGCGAGGACGTCCGCGCCCCACTCGCGGATCTGCCCGACGGTCGCGTGGGGGATCTTCAGCGCGGCCAGCTCGGCCTGGTCCTCGTCCTCGTCCCGCATGCCGAAGAGGCGGACGTCCTCGTCCCTGAGGTAGGGGCCGAGCCCTTCGAGGTCGCTGAGGTCCGCCTGGCCCCGGCCGGTGGCGATGGCCAGTTCCTCGCCGCCGGCCGCGCCGATCCGGTCGCTGTTGCCGGAGTGCCGGAAGTCCGCGGATCCGTCGACGGCGGCGAGTCCGTACCGGCCGAGGCGGCGCAGGGCGAGGGAGGCGCCGAGCTGGATGGAGCAGTCCCCGCCGAGGACCAGAGCGAACTCCCCGGCCCGTACGTGGCCTTCGATGCGGTCGGCGAGGGTGCGGGTGTACCGGGCGATGGCGGCGGCGTTGAACACCCCGTCGCCCTCCTGCCAGTCGCCCAGGTCGTAGCGCGGCGGGACGACGACACCACCCTCCAGCGCTCCGAGGCGGCGCACGATCCGTTGTTCGCGCAGGGCACCGGCCAGTTTGTGGCAGCCCGGGACGGTGCCGGGGGCCGGCGGGCGCAGTCCGAGGTTGGAAGGGGCGTCGAGGACCACGATCGTACGCATACGGCTCATCCTCGCCGCAACGGCCCGGGGCCCTCAAGCGGTTTCACCGTGCGGGAGGAATCCGGTGCGGGGCCGCTGTCACTTGCCCTTCCGGCGGAAGAGGTAGCCGCCGCAGCCGAGGCCGATCAGGAACATGGCCAGCAGCGCGAACCAGAGGGGCATCGTCACCTCGGGGATCAGCATCCGGATGGTGACCTTGCTCGTGTTCACGCAGATGAACACGGCGACGAGCACGACCACCACGGCGACCACGATGCGCCCCGGGGTGATCCACCCCGTGCCGCGTCCGCTGCCGCTCGATACGTCCTTGGGGCTCATGGTCCGGCCCTTCCGCTCGCTTCTCGCCGTCCGGCCCGCCGTCGTGCACGCGACCGCCCCCCGGGGTCCCAGCATGTCCGGCTGCCGGGCCCGGGGGGCGGTGGTGTACGGCCGTTCGGGTGAACGGGGTGGCGGGCGTCAGCCGGCCGGGACCACCGGGAGTTCCAGTACGCCGGTGTCCTCGGGGGCGTGGACGACGGTGACGGGCTTGACGCCCCGGTTGCCGAAGTAGGCGGTGTCGCTGGCGGCGATCACGAACTCCAGGCGGTGCCCCTTCTCGTACCGGTGGACGATGCCCGGCAGCTCCACCGTGAAGGGCCGGGTGACGTCGGGGACCCGGACCGGGGAGACGAGCCGGTTCACCAGCGTACGGCTGCCGTCGGGCGCGACGTCGTAGACCTTGGCGAACAGGACGAGCTTGTCGGAGGCGTCGCCGCTGTTCTGGACCCGCTCCGTCTTCGGCGAGAGAACCTTCAGGGTGGCCCGCGGCGCGCCGACGACGTCGAGGGGCTCGGTGAGGGGTTCGCCGCGCCAGCCGAGGTAGGTGCCCCTGGTGTCGTACGGCTCGGGGGCGGGCAGTCCGATCAGCGGGGCGATGGAGCTCTCGGAGTGGCTCGTCGGCACGAGCCAGTTGGTGTACTGACGGCTGCCGCGCGCCACCTTGGAGCGGTTGTCGACGAGTTTGCCGTCGCCGGAGAGGTACAGGGACCGGGAGAGGGCGGGGACGTCGGCGGCGGAGCCGTAGCCGCTCTGCCAGTCGCGGTAGTAGGAGAAGGCGGGCCCGGTGTCGGTGTCCGTCTTCCCGTGGAGGTAGCGGTCGAACCAGGCCAGTACCCGCTGTCCGACGTGGCTGGTCTCCAGATTGCCCTGGCTCAGGTCGAGTTCGCCGGGAACCTGGCCGCCGCTGTGTCCCCAGGACTGCCAGATCATCTTCGTCTCGGTGCCCTGCGCCTTGAGCGTCCGGTAGGTGGCGGTGGCCTCGTTGAGGTTGAAGAGGCTGTCGGCCTGGCCCTGGACGATCAGCGTGGGGGCCTTGACCCGGTCGAGGTAGGAGACGGGCGAGACGCTGCGCGCGTAGGCGAGCATCTCCTCGGTGCGGTCGGCGGGGTAGCGGCCGGAGTTGAGGAGCCGGATGGTCTCGCAGGCGCGGGTGGCGAAGTGCAGGCAGTCCAGCCGGTTGATGCGGGAGGGGTCCAGGCTCGGGTTGAGGAGCGGCTGGCCCTCGCCGATCAGGTAGAAGCCGTTGGTCCACTGCCACTTGAAGACGCCGGGGGTGTCGGAGGTGACGCCGGTGCGCGCCCCGGTGTTGTTGGGGGCCAGTGCGTAGCCGAGGTCGTTCCAGGTGATCAGCGGGACGAGGGCGTCGACCCGGGGGTCGACCGCGGCGGTCGCCAGCTGGATCGCGCCGCCGTAGGAGCCGCCGATCATGCCGACCCGCGGGTCGCCGTCGGCGTCCTGGGTGACGAAGTCGGCCTCGGTTCCGTCGTCGGCCGCGCGAACTCCCCCGAGGAAGTCCAGGAGTTCGCCGGCGGCCTTTCCGTCGATGGCGGGATCGTCGAGGGTGATCAGGCAGCCGGACCCGCCGAAGCCGAGGCCGGAGTAGACGAGGCCGACGTAGCCGCGTTCGGCGAAGGCCTTGCCGATGGTGTCGGTGGAGCCGTCGGACTTGCTGCCGCCGAAGCCGTTGGTGGCGAGGACCGCGGGGGCGGGGCTGTCCGCGTCTGCCCCGGCGGGCCGGTAGAGGTCGGCGTCCACCGTGCAGGTGCGGCCGCCCGCCTCGACGGTGAACTCCAGCGGGGTGACGGTGTACTGGCCGGCCTCGGCGTGGGCCGGGCCGGCGAGGACGAGGGGGGCGACGAGGGCCGCCCCGGCGACCGCCACGAGCGGGCCGCGCACTCTGGAAACAGCACCTGACACGAAGACCTCCACACCGAGGACACCTTACCGACCGGTAAGTACTGGGCCGCGCTCATGCTGTGACACAGCTCATAGCCGTGTCAACGTATCGGTCCGTGGTTCTTGACGGATGTTCACGTTTCGCGGGAGAACGCACACATCCTCGTGCCCGCGCGGACAGCGGCGCGGGCGTCCTCGTGCCCGCGCGGACAGCGGCGCGGGCGCGAACAGGGGCGGAAGGGCCGAGGAGGTTCAGCGCAGGGCGGGGGTCCCGACGGTCAGCGTGCAACGCCCGCCGTCCGCCGGGACGTCGAGCACCGCGGGCGCGCCCAGGGGGATCGTCAGCGCGGTCGGACCGTGACCAAAGCCCAGCTCCTCGACCACGGGTATGCCCAGTGGTCCGAGCCGGTCGGCGAGCACGGCGCGGATCTTCTCGTACGGGCCGCACTCCTGCCAGGAGCCGCAGGCGACCCCGGCGACTCCGTCGAGGGCTCCGGACCGCAGGAGCCGGGTGAGGATGCCGTCCAGCCGGTAGGGCTCCTCCCCGGTGTCCTCGATCACCAGCAGTCCGCCCCGGGCGTGGGTCCGGCCGCCCGGGGCGCCGGTTCCGGCGGCGAGCAGGCTGACGCAACCGCCGTACAGGACGCCCCGCGCCCGGCCGGGGACCAGGGCGCCGGCCGACTCCAGGCCGAGGGTGGTCACGGTCTCCGGGGCGAAGAGGGTGGCGCGCAGGTGCTCGCGGGTCGCCGCGTCCTTGAGGAACGTCTCGGTGGCGATCATCGGCCCGTGCAGGGTCGCGAACCCGGCCCGCACGGCGAGCGCCTCGTGCAGCACCGTGATGTCGCTGTAGCCGACGAACGCCTTGGGTCCGGCGGCCCGGACCGCCGCCCAGTCGACCAGGTCGACCATGCGGTGGGCGCCGTATCCTCCCCGGGCGCACAGCACGGCCTCCACGGTCGGGTCGCACCAGGCCTGCTCAAGGTCCTCCGCGCGGCCCGCGTCCGACCCGGCGAGGTAGTCCAACTCCGGGTGCCTGGTAAGCACATGGGCGCCGACGACGGGTTGGAGTCCCCAGTCGCGCAGGACGGCGAGCCCCTCCTCCAGCCGGTCGGCGGGGACGGGGCCGCTGGGCGCGACGACGGCGACCCGGGAGCCGGGGCGCAGCCGGGGCGGCCGGGCGAGGGGCGCCGCGAAGCCGTGGTCCTGGCCGGTCACGTGGTCAGCTCCAGGGGCGGCACGTCGGGGCGGTCGATACCGAACGTCTGCGCGTAGAGGGAGAGTTCTGCTTCCAGTGCGCGGACCATGGTCTCCACGCGCCGGAATCCGTGGCTCTCCCCCTCGAAGGCGATATAGGCGTGGGCGACTCCCCGGCCGGCGAGGGCGGCGAGGAACCGCTCGCACTGGGCGGGTGGGCAGATCACGTCGTCCAGGCCCTGGAGCAGCAGGAAGGGGGTGTTCAGCCGGTCGGTGCGGTTGATCGGGGAACGTTCCCGGTAGCGCTCGGGCACCTCGGCGTACGGGCCGACGAGGGACTCCAGGTACTGCGACTCGAAGTCGTGGGTCTCGTCCGTGGCCCACCCTTCGAGATCCAGGATCGGATAGAGAATCGTCCCGCAGGCGTAGATGTCGGTGCTGGTCAGCGATGCGGCGGTGGTCCAGCCGCCCGCGCTGCCGCCCCGGACGGCGAGCTTGTCCGGGTCGGCGGCGCCCTCCTCGACGAGGGCCGAGGCGACGGCCGCGCAGTCGGCCACGTCGACCACGCCCCACTGGCCGCGCAGGAGTTCGCGGTAGCCGCGGCCGTAGCCGGTGGAGCCGCCGTAGTTGACATCGGCCACGCCGATGCCGCGCGAGGTGAAGTAGGCGATCTCCAGATCGAGGACGAGCGGTGCGTGGCCGGTGGGGCCGCCGTGCGCCCAGACGACGTACGGGGGCTTCTCGCCCTCGGGTCCGGTGCGGTCGGGGCTGTGCGGCGGGTAGATGTGGGCGTGGATCTCGCGGCCGTCGGGGCCGGTGAAGGTGCGGTCCTCGGGCACCGGGTAGTACGCGGGGTCGACCGCGTCGTGGTGGGGTGCGCCGATGACGCGGGTGTGCCCGGTCGCGGTGTCCAGCTCGACGATCTCGGGGCCGCTGCGGGGGCTCGCCGCGACGCCGACGACCCGGCTGCCGTGGACGGCGAGCGTGTCGGCCCAGGCGGTCCAGGGGCCCGGCACGTCGGCGAGTTCCCCGGTCTCCGGGTCGAGGATGCCGAGCCGCATGCCGCCCCTGCCGTGCAGGACGGCGATCAGCCCGTTGTCCAGCGGATGGAACCAGCGCAGCCCGATCTTCCAGAGGGCTCCGCCGAACTCCTCGCCCCGGGGCGGCAGGAGGCGGCTGCTGGGGACCGCGCCGCCGGGAGGCGCGTCGGGGCGGATGCGCTGGAGCTCCCACCAGTCGGCGAGGTCGGAGACGAACAGAAGGCTGCCGTCGCGGTCCCACTCCACCTGGCAGACCGATTCGTCGAGGTCGCCGACGAGAGGCCGTACGCCGGTGAACCCGCCCGTTCCGTCGATGTCCGCCAGCATGACCACCGTGCCGTCCCACGGCATCCGGGGATGGTCCCAGGCGATCCAGGCCGCCCGCCGCCCGTCGTGGGAGACCTTGGGGCCGGTGACGAACCGGTGCCGGTCGTCGGAGAGTTCACGGACCGCCGCCCGGTCGCCCGCAGCCGAGCCGTCGAGCGGCACGGCAGCGACGACGCGCCGTACGTCGGTGGGCGCGGGCCCGGTGAACTCCTCCAGCACGCACCAGACCTCGCCCGCCGCCCCGTGCTCCGGGCGCACCTGCGGGTCCACCCAGCGCAGCCCGCCGCCGACGTCCGAGACGGGGGTGAGCGGCCACGGCCCGTCGGGCCCGTCGGGGGCGTAGGCGTACAGCCGCTGGTCGGTGAAGTGGACGAACACCACGAGGAGTTCGCCGTTCTCGCGCACGGTGCCCGCCCAGGGCTGTCCGCCGTACTCGATCACCCGGCTGCGGGTGTTCCAGGGGGCGGGCAGCACGGGGGCGGTGGTGCCGTCGGCGCGGCGGCGCATCAATGCGCGCCGACCGCCCTCGGCGGGGCGCGGCTCGGTCCACCACACCTCGTCCCCGATGGTGCCGAGGTGGTCGGGGCGGCCGTCGTGCGAGGCGGCGAGTGCCGCGTCGACCGGCGACGGCCAGGTTCCGTACGGGGCTGCTGGCACGGTGTTCACGTAGGTCGGTCCCCCCGGGGCGCGGATCGGGTCGGCAGGCGGTCAGGCGGTGCGCAGGTAGTGGTCGAGCACGCGGACGCCGAAGTGGAGGGCGTCGACGGGGACGCGCTCGTCGACGCCGTGGAAGAGCCGCTGGTAGTCGAAGCCGACGGGCAGCTTCAGCGGGGTGAAGCCGTAGCCGGTGATGCCGAGGCGGGAGAACTGCTTGGCGTCGGTGCCGCCCGACATGCAGTACGGGACGGTGTGCGCGTCCGGGTCGAACCGCTCGACGGCGGCGCGCAGCTTGGCGTACGTCGGGGAGTCCACGGGGGCCTGAAGGGCCGTCTCGCGGTGGTAGAACTCCCAGGAGACCGACGGGCCGGTGAGCCGGTCCAGGGTCGCGTGGAACTCGTCGTCGCCGCCGGGGACCATGCGCCCGTCGATGAAGGCGGCGGCGTGGCCGGGAATGACGTTGACCTTGTAACCGGCGTCCAGCATCGTCGGGTTGCTGCTGTTGCGGACGGTGTTCTCGACCAGGGACGCGGCCGGGCCGAGCTTGCCGAGGAGTTGGGCGACGTCGAAGCCGGGCTCGTCCAGATCGGCGGTGATGCCGTGCAGGGCGGCGATCTCGGTGATCGCGGCGCGGACGGTCGGGGTGAGGCGGATGGGCCACTCGTGCTCGCCGATCCGGGCGACGGCGGCGGCCAGGGTGCTCACCGCGTTCTCCCGGTTGACCTTGGAGCCGTGCCCGGCCCGGCCCTCGGCGGTCAGCTTCAGCCAGCCGGTGCCGCGCTCGCCCGCAGCGATCGGGTACAGCGAGAGACCGTCGCCCGCGTGGAAGGTGAAGGCGCCCGACTCGCTGATGCCCTCCGTGCAGCCCTCGAACAGCTCCGGATGCTGGTCGGCGAGGAAGCCGGAGCCGTCGGCGGCGCTGTCCTCCTCGTCGGCGGTGTACGCGATGACGATGTCGCGCCGGGGGCGGAAGCCCTCGCGGGCCCAGCCCCGTACGACGGAGAGGACCATCGCGTCCATGTTCTTCATGTCGACGGCGCCCCTGCCCCACACGACCCCGTCGCTCACCTCGCCGGAGAAGGGGTGCACGCTCCAGTCGGCGGGCTCGGCGGGCACCACGTCGAGGTGGCCGTGGACGAGGAGCGCGTCGGCCGACGGGTCGGTGCCGGGGATCCGGGCGACCACGTTGGTCCGGCCGGGGGTCCGCTCCAGCAGCGTCGGCTCGATTCCGGCGTCGGAGAGCCGCTCCGCGACGTACTCGGCGGCCGGCCGCTCCCGGCAGTCACCGCCGCCCCGGTTGGTGGTGTCGATGCGGATGAGTTCGGAGGTGAACGTCACCACCTCGTCGAGTGCCTGCCGGTCGACGGGTCCGAGCAGGTCGGGGGCCTCAGCCATACTGTTCCTCCACAGCGGCCGACACGATCGTCGTCACCGCCTTGAACGTGCGAATTCCTTCGTACATCGTCGCGCTGGTGTACGCGACGCGCCTCTCCCCGCTCGGCGCCACGCCGGGGACCACGGTCGCGGCCGCCGCCAGATGTTCGGCGTCGAACTCCAGCTCGATGGTGAACGCCTTCCCGGTGACGGGGTCCCGACGCCCCGCGAGGGCACAGGCGGTCTTCGCCGCCGCCCTGATGTCGGCGGCGGTACGGGCCGGGGTGCGGCACACGGCGGCGTAACGGGATACGTAGTCCTTGACGGCGACCTTCCGGGCGTCGGGGGCGTATCCCTCGGCGTCCACGCAGGTCAGGTCGTCGCCGGTGACGAGGACGACGGGCACGCCGTATTCGGCGGCGACATGGGCGTTGAGCAGCCCCTCGCTCGCGCGGACGTCGTTGATCCAGACGCCGGTGATGGAGTTGGCGAGGTAGGTGTGGGCGAGGACGCCCTCCGTGCCGGCTCCGGTGTGGTAGCCGACGAAGGCCACCGCGTCCACGTCGCCGTGCTGGATGCCCTCGACCATGGACAGCGACTTGTGCTTGCCGGTGAGCATCTGGACGCGTTCGTCCATGTGCTCCAGCAGCAGGTTGCGCATCGACCAGTGGGCCTCGTTGACCAGGACCTCGTCGGCGCCGCCGTCGTAGAAGCCGAGCGCGGCCGCGTTCACGTCGGAGGTGAACATCGATCGGCAGCGCTCCCACTGCGGCGTCCCCGGCAGCACGTCGGCCGGCCAGGTCACTCCGGTGGCGCCTTCCATGTCCGCGCTGATGAGGATCTTCATGCCGCCACACCGTACGCGCCGTGAGCGGCGCGGGCCAGGGAGGGGCGGCCCGTCAGAGGTCCAGTCCGCCGAAGGTCCCTCCAGCGGTCCTGCCGGTGCGCCCGCCGGCGCTCACGTCGTTGCTCCCGCCGGTGGCCCTCGTCGGGCGCCCGGGGCCCGGCCCGGCCCCACCGAGGACCTGGAACGCCGGTCGTCCACGGACGTGCGGGATCTCGATGGCCCGCATGCCCGCAGCCCCCGCGTGCTGAAGACTGAAAGGGGCCCGACGACTCACGTCCCCGGCGTCACGTGCGAGAAAGGCGAGGAACCAGCTATGTGCGCGAAGCAGGATGACGCGGGTGTCCCGCCTCACCACGGGTCCGGCACGGAACGGGACGCGGACGGCTCAGATCGCTTCGAGGTCGACGAGGAGGTCCAGCACGCCCTGGACCGGCTCACGCTGCTCATCAACGCGGCAGAGGCCCTTTCCAGCACGCTCGAAGTGGATCAGGGGCTCCGTCGGCTCTGCCGCACGCTCGTCCCCGGCCTCGCCGACTGGTGCGCGGTCGACCTGCTCGACGACCACGGACGGCTGCGCAGGATCGTCGTCGAGCACCGGGACGCCGATGTGACGTCCCCGGGCCTGGACGAGGGGCTGCTGCCTCCGGCCGAAGGGTCGGCGGCCTCGGTCGCCCGAGCGCTGCTCGGTGTGGGGCCCGTACTCCTCACGGACTTTCCCCCGCCGAAGGACGAGGATGACCCGCTGTGCCTCCGGGAGAAGCAAATTTTCGAGCGGCTCGCGGCCGATACGGCGGTCGTCGCCCCGCTGAGAGCCCGGCGGCAGGTGCTCGGCGTGCTGACGCTGGCCCGTACCCGCAGGGAAGTCCGGCTGACCGAGGACACCCTCTCCCTCGTCGAGGACCTCGCCCACCGCGTGGCGCTGGCTGTCGACAACGCGCGCCTGCACGCCGAGGCTCAGCACACGGCCGAGCGGTTGCAGCGCTCCCTGCTGCCCGAGCTACCCACGGACGGGCCGCTCGAAGTAGCCGCCCGGTACCAGCCTGCGAGCACCACCGCGCGCGTCGGCGGCGACTGGTACGACGCCTTCGTGCTGCCGGACGGAGCGATGACACTGATCATCGGTGACATCGCGGGGCATGACCTGCGGGCCGCCGTCATGATGAGCCAGACCCGCAACATGCTGCGCGGCATCGCCTGCGACCGCAAGGAACCGCCCGGCAAGATCCTCGCCCGGCTGGACGCGGCCCATCACATCCTCTATCCCCATCAGACGCTGACCTGCATCTACGCGCTGGTCGAACGACTGAGCGCGGACGAGCCGTGGCTGCTGCACTACGCGGTCGCGGGCCATCCCGCCCCCTTGCTCGTGACGCACGACGGGGAGACCCGCTTCCTCACCGGTGGCCGCAGCGTCATGCTCGGCGTGGAGCCCGAGGTCCATCGCCCCGCCACGACCGACACCCTGCCGCCCAACTCGACCGTGCTGTTCTACACGGACGGCCTCGTCGAGCGGCGCGAGGAGGACCTGGGCCGGGGTCTGGCGCGCCTGCGGCAGCACGCGGCGGCCTTGGCCCGCGAGCCGCTCACGACGTTCTGCGACGAGATCCTGGAAGGTATGGCCGGAGGCGGCTCGGACGACGTCGCCCTGATCGCGGTCAGAACGGCACCCGCGCATGCCGGGCCCGCCGTGGCCACCCCCTGAGGCAGCCGGGGCCTCTGCCGACCGCTGCCGGTCAGCGTGGCCAGGGTGTAGCGACCGTCGCGCGGGTCAATTCGCCGAGCCCCGTGGTGGCTCGATGCGCCATCGGCGGCCGTACGTACACGTGGACGACTTGCCTGGGCAACCAACCTTTGTTGCCCAGGCAAGTCAAACCCGCTATCTTGTTACTTGCCCAGGCAAGTCAATCTCGGCCTAGAGGAGTCCCCTGTGATCAAGCTCAGTATCTTCCTGACCCGGCGGTCAGACCTCTCCCACGACGAGTTCGTGGACTACTGGACGCAGAAGCACACCCCTCTGCTCTCGACTCTTCCCGGCGGAGAGGTCCCGGTCCGGCGCTACGTCCAACTACTGCCCACCGACGACGAGATCCCCGGCATAAGCACCGCGGTCCACGACGGTGTCGCCGAGGTGTGGGTCGACACCATCGCGGACGCCGCCCGCTGGTTCACCTCCGACACCTACACCACCACCATCGCGGCGGACGAGGAGAACTTCCTCGACCGGTCCCGGACCCGCTTCCTCTACTCGACCGAGAATCCGGTCTTCGGCCCGTGAGCGCGCCGAAACTCCGCTGTCACACCGGCTGTACGCGAGGGTAACGGCGGCTGCCTAGCGTCGCCCGCCATGGACACCCGCATACAGCTCGCCGACCCGGCCCCACCGGACCCCGCACCGCCCGCCGCACCGGACACCGGTCAGGCGGTGCGGGAGACCCTGGAGGACTACACCCTCCGCTTCGCGCCGCGCAGTTACCGGCGCTGGACCCCGATGGTCGTGGCGACCACCGCGCTGGGCGGCATCGCGTACATGGCCGACTTCTCCATCGGCGCCGGCATCGCGATGGCCCACGGCACCGGCAACGCGCTGGTCGCGATCACCGTCGCCGCGGCCCTGATCTTCGTCACCGGCTTCCCGCTCGCCTACTACGCCGCCCGCTACAACATCGACCTGGACCTGATCACCCGGGGCTCCGGCTTCGGCTACTACGGCTCGGTCCTCACCGGCGTCATCTTCGCCAGCTTCACCGTCATCTTCTTCGCCCTCGAAGGCGCGATCATGGCCCAGGGCCTCAAGCTCGGCTTCGGGCTGCCGCTGTGGCTGGGCTACGCCGTCTCCACGCTCATGGTCATCCCGCTCGTCGTCTACGGCATGAAGGCGCTCAGCAAACTCCAGGTGTGGACCACCCCGATCTGGCTGCTGCTGATGGTCGGGCCGCTGGTCTACCTGGTCGTCACCGAACCGGGCACCGTCGACAGCTTCCTCGCCTACGCGGGCACCGACGGCGAGGGCGGGGTCAACACCGCGTCCGTGCTCCTCGGGGCGGGCGTCTGCCTCTCCCTCATCGCGCAGATCGGCGAACAGATCGACTACCTGCGCTTCATGCCGCCGAAAACCGGGGCGAACAGGCGCGGTTGGTGGACGGCGGTGGTCATGGCCGGGCCCGGCTGGGTGGTGCTCGGCGCGCTCAAGCAGGCCATCGGCGTCTTTCTCGCCGTCTACATCCTCTCCGAGGTGGGACCGGCCGCGGCGACCGAGCCGATCCAGCAGTTCCGCGGGGCGTTCGACGCGATGATGCCGTCCTGGCTGGTCGTCCCGCTGGCCGTGATCCTGGTCGTCATCAGCCAGATCAAGATCAACGTGACGAACGCGTACTCCGGTTCGCTGGCGTGGACGAACTCCTTCACCCGCGTCACCAAGCACTACCCGGGCCGCATGGTCTTCGTCCTGGTCAACCTGGCGTTCGCGCTGGTGCTGATGGAGGCCGACATGTTCAGCTTCCTCAACAGCATCCTGGGCTTCTACTCGAACTGCGCCATCGCCTGGGTGGTCACCGTCGCCACCGACATCGGGATCAACAAGTACCTGCTGAAGCTGTCCCCGCACGCACCCGAGTTCCGCCGGGGCATGCTCTACGCGGTCAACCCGGTCGGCGTGACCGCGTTCCTCGCCGCCTCCGGGCTGTCCATCGCGATGTACTTCCACGCCTTCGGGGACACGCTCCAGCCGTACTCCCCGGTCGCCGCCGTCGTGATCGCCTTCGTCCTCACCCCGGTCATGGCGGTCGTCACCCGGGGCAGGTACTACCTGCGCCGGAGCGACGACGGCATCCCGGCGCCGCTGCTGGACGCCGAGGGCAATCCGAGCCCGGTCACCTACGACTGCCACGTCTGCCGCCAGTCGTACGAACGCCCCGACCTGGCGGCCTGCCCGGCGCACGAGGCCATGGTCTGCTCGCTGTGCCTGAGCACGGACAAGGCCGGCGAGCACGTCCTGCCGGCCTCGCCGGCGGTACCGCCCTCTCCGGGCGTACCGCCCTCGCGCGCCTGACCGCCGTCAGCCCGTCTTCGCGTCCCGGAGCAACTCCTCGATCCGGGACAGCTCGTCCTCGGTGAAGTCCAGGTTCCGGGCGGCCTCGACGCTGTTCTCCAGCTGGGCGACGCTGCTCGCGCCGACGACGGCGGAGGTGAGCCGGCCGCCGCGCAGCACCCACGCCAGGGCCAGCTGCGCGAGCGACTGGCCGCGCTCCTTCGCCAGGGCGTCCAGCGAGCGCAGCCGCTCCACCAGCTGCGGGGTGACGGCGTCGGCGCTCAGGAAGGGGCTGGCGCCCGCCGCCCGGGACCCGGCCGGAATGCCGTTCAGATAGCGGTCGGTCAGAATTCCCTGCTCCAGCGGCGAGTACGCGATGGACCCGGCGCCCAGCTCGTCGAGGACGTCCGGGAGCCCTTCGTCCTCGATCCGGCGGTCGAGCATCGAGTAGCGGGGCTGGTGGATGAGGAGCGGGGTGCCGAGGTCCTTGAGGATCGCGGCGGCCTCGCGGGTCTGCGCGGCGGAGTAGTTGGACAGACCGACGTACAGCGCCTTGCCCTGCCGTACGGCGGAGTCGAGCGCGCCCATCGTCTCTTCGAGGGGAGTCTCGGGGTCCGGCCGGTGGGAGTAGAAGATGTCGACGTACTCGACACCCAGGCGCTTCAGGCTCTGGTCGAGCGAGGAGCGCAGGTACTTCCGCGAGCCCCACTCCCCGTACGGCCCCTCCCACATGTGGTAGCCGGCCTTGGTGGAGATGACGACCTCGTCGCGCAGATGGGCGAAGTCGGTCGCCAGGGCCCGGCCCAGGGTGAGTTCGGCGGAGCCGGGCGGCGGGCCGTAGTTGTTGGCCAGGTCGAAGTGGGTGATGCCGAGGTCGAAGGCGCGGCGCAGGATGGCGCCCTGCGTCTCGGGCGTCCGGTCGCCTCCGAAGTTGTGCCAGAGGCCGAGGGAGAGCGCGGGCAGCTTCAGACCGCTGCGTCCGGTGCGCCGGTAGGGCATGGCGGAGTAGCGGTCGGCGGACGGGAGGTACATACGGGCTCCGCGGGAGGGGTACGGGGGTGCGCACCGGGACCGGCGCGCACCCGTCCCAGGCTTCCGCAGATGGATCCAGCAGTCCAACAGGAGATTCCGCTCGGATTCATCGCCTAGATTGCTCAATCATGGAATTGCGTCAGCTGGAGCACTTCGTCGCCGTCGCCGAGGAGCAGCACTTCACCCGCGCCGCCGAGCGCCTCGCCGTGTCGCAGTCCGGGCTCTCCGCCTCCGTACGGGCGCTGGAGCAGGAGCTGCGGACCCCGTTGTTCAGCCGCACCACGCGCACGGTCCGGCTCACCGAGGCCGGGCGGGCGCTGCTGGTGGAGGCGGAGCGCACGCTGGCGGGCGCGCGGGCGGCGCGGGACGCGGTCGATGCCGTACGGGGGCTGCTGCGCGGGACGCTGACGGTCGGGGTCGAGCAGTGCGTGGCGGGGGTGAGCCCGGCGCGGCTGCTGGCGGCGTTCCACCGGGAGCATCCGCAGCTGGAGCTGAGGCTGCGGCAGGAGGGCACCAGCAGCCTGCTGGACGGCGTGGCGGGCGGGCGCCTCGACCTGGCGTTCGCGGCGACGGTGAGCCCGGCGGAGTGGCGCGGGGAGCTGGTGCCGCTGGCCCGGGAGCCGATGGTGCTGCTGTGCGCGGCGGGGCACGCGTTCGCCGGGCGGCCGGAGGTGGGGTGGGAGGAGCTGCCCGGGGCGTCGTTCATCGACTTCCATCCGGACTGGGGTCCCCGGCGGGCCGCCGACGCGGCGTTCGCGGCGGCGGGGGTGCGCCGGACGGTGGGCCTGGAGGTCAACGATGTGCACAGCCTGCTGGAGCTGGTGCAGGAGGGGCTGGGGATCGCGGTGGTGCCGCACCACTTCTCCCGCAAGCCGGAGGCGGCCCGGCTGGTCGCCGTGGAGCTGACGGGCGCCCGCCGGCCGGTGTACGAGAGCGTGGTGGTGCTTCCGGCGGCGCGGAGCCTGAGCCCGGGGGCCCGGGCGCTGATGCGGCTGGTGCGGGAGGACCCGCTGCGGGAGCCGGCCGGGGAGGCCTCGGTACGCGAGCCGGCGCGGGCTCCCGCCGGGCCGGCGGTGAGCTGACATCGGAGCGGCACCGGACCGGCTCCGGGGGCCCATCCCGTTCCCGTACGCCTCGGTCCCGTACGCCTCGCCTCGGTCCCATACGTCTTACTGATCGTTTCAGAATGAGTTCAGCTGGGGGCCTTGTGCCCGGTGATCTTGGGCGGCAGGGTGTCCGGGTGCGTGCTGATCTTGTTTCGGATGA